>JAZFXQ010000164.1:0-12126 GCA_036448795.1 Candidatus Margulisiibacteriota bacterium
TTAAGGGAATGAATAAATCGCCAGGTTTGATAGTGCGTGTGTCAGTAGAGATGTTTTTGAAGACTCGAGACTCGCTTGCCCTGAGCAATGTCGAAGGGTGACCCGAGACTCGTGACCTTTTAGTTGCTTTGAGAATTTCCTGGAGAGTGAACATAAGGAGAATTATATCAGAGTTTAGCTGAAATTTTAACTAAAAGTGGGCGAAGCTTCGCGTATTTTCGAAAGTTAACCCTTACTTGACATCCGCTGATTCCAAGAACTGCTTATTCGATTTGAATTCCTTGAGGCGCTCGATCAGCTGCTCAGTGGCATCCGCAGTTTCGTAACTATCCATGATCTTTCGCAGGAGCCACACTTTGCGCAGTTCCTTTTCCTCAAGCAGGAGCTCTTCTCGGCGTGTGCTGGAAAGCCTGACATCTATGGCCGGAAAGATCCTGCGGT
Source organism: Candidatus Margulisiibacteriota bacterium (assembly GCA_036448795.1). GTDB lineage: Bacteria > Margulisbacteria > WOR-1 > O2-12-FULL-45-9 > O2-12-FULL-45-9 > JAZFXQ01. The sequence continues at coordinate 442 of JAZFXQ010000164.1, forward strand.
CCGATAATTTGCGGTTGAGGTGAAGCTCCATGTTTCCGGTCCCTTTAAATTCTTCATAGATGACGTCATCCATGCGGGAGCCGGTATCAACTAATGCAGTAGCGCAAATGGTTAAACTCCCTCCATCTTCCATATTTCTGGCAGCTCCAAAAAATCTTTTGGGTCTATGCAAGCAGGTTGGGTCAAGACCTCCAGAGAGGGTTCGACCAGAGGGTGGGGTGACCAGGTTATAAGCGCGCGCTAGGCGGGTGATGGAATCCAGCAATATAATCACATCTTTTCCAGCTTCAACCAGCCGCTTACAGTGTTCAAGCAGCAGTTCGGAAATCCGAATATGATTTTCAGGGGGTTCATCAAAGGTGGATGCCACGACTTCTCCTTTGACTGATCTTTGCATGTCCGTGACTTCTTCAGGGCGCTCATCCACCAGCAGGACCTTGATGATCGTTTCCGGAAAATTTTCTGTAATGCTGTTCGCTATATTCTTTAAGATGGTGGTTTTACCAGCTTTAGGAGGGGAAACGATCATGGCTCGTTGGCCCATTCCAATCGGGGAGAGCAGATCGATCAGGCGTGCGGCGATCGGACATTTAGTGTACTCAAGAGTATAGCGCTTGTCCGGGAAGATCGGGGTCAAATTTTCAAAGGGGATCCTTTCTCTGGCTTGTTCGGGATCAGTAGCATTTATGGCTTCGATTTTTAAAAGGCTGTAGTATTTTTCTCCTTCTTTGGGAGGCCGGATCTGTCCGGAGACCAGGTCACCATTTTGCATATCAAATCTTCGAATCTGGGTTTGGGAAACGTAAACGTCTTCGCGACTGGGCAAGTATCCGTCGGTGCGCAGGAAGCCATAGCCTTCAGGAAGGATCTCAAGGATTCCCTTGGCGAACATGTAGCCGTTCTTCTGGGTCTGAACTTCAAGGATCCTGAAGATCAGGTCGTGTTTTTTAAGCTGGCGATGGTTGGGGATCTCCAGGGTTTTAGCTACCTCATAAAGTTGTTGTATTGTTTTTCCTTCCAGTTCTACGATATCCATGGTTTTTCCTCCTTATGGGAAATACAGAAAAAAAAGTGAGGCTTTTCAGTTTGTCAATTACATAATATTATATGGTCTTCTATTTGTCAAGTAAAATTTTAATTGCCCAGGAGAGGATTTGAACCTCCACGGGTTTGACCCCGCCAGCTCCTGAAGCTGGTGCGTCTGCCAGTTCCGCCACCTGGGCATATCAGTTCTGCTCAATGCCGCTGGCCGGAGTCGAACCGGCACTGGGGTAAACCCAACCTGATTTTGAGTCAAGCGCGTCTGCCAGTTCCGCCACAGCGGCACATATTTACTCTTCGAGATATATCCCCATCTTGCGATATTTGTTGTAGCGGTCTGCGATCAGTTCGCGATGGGAAAGGGAAAGCAAAGGCTTCAGATGTTTAATTATAGCAGATTTTAGAAAAGATGCAGCCAGTTCAGGATCATTATGCGCTCCGCCAATCGGTTCTTTTATAATTTCATCAACTATGCCTAACTGCAGGAGGTCTTTGGCTGTGATTTTCATGGCTACTGCGGCGGCGTTTGCTCGTTTTGCATCTCGGAATAGAATTGAGGCGCATCCCTCAGGCGAGATCACTGAATAGATTGCAAATTCGAGTATAAGCACCCGGTTCCCCATGCCGATCCCCAAGGCTCCGCCAGATCCCCCCTCGCCAGTGATTATGGCAATGAAGGGAACTGTTAGTTCTGCCATCTCTCTCAAGTTTTTGGCGATAGCCTCCGCCTGTCCGCGTTCTTCCGCTCCGATCCCCGGATATGCACCGGGGGTATCGATCAATGAAATGATCGGTTTTTCATAGCGTTCCGCAATTCGCATTACTCGTAAGGCTTTACGGTATCCTTCAGGATTGGCCATTCCAAAATTTCTGGCAAGATTCTCTTTGGTGGTTTTTCCCTTTTGGTGTCCGAGCACGACCACCGCTTGGCCGTTCAAGCGTGCGATCCCGGTGATCAATGCCGGGTCATCAGAGAAGTTCCGATCTCCGTGGAGTTCGACAAAATCCTCGAAAATAAGGCTTATATAATCCAGAGTGGTTGGCCTCTGCATATGGCGCGCGACTTGAACAATCTGGATCGGGGTAAGTTTTGAGAAAATATCTCTCCGTAAAGATCTAATCCTTTTTTCCATCATGCGGATTTCTTCGTTCATGTCCATCTTGCCCGAAGCAGAGACTTCTTTAAGCTCTTCTAACTTTTGGTAGAGCTCAAGCAGTGGCCTTTCAAATTCCAGTAATTTTTTTATATTATTATTTTTCATGAAACCACTTTAGGATCCTGGTGAGGGTTCCTTTCAGTTTTTTCCGCTCACAGACCATATCCAGCATGCCGTGTTCTAAAAGGTATTCAGAGCGCTGGAAACCGGGTGGCAGCTTTTGCCGGATGGTTTGTTCAATCACGCGCGGTCCGGCAAAGCCAACCAGGGCTCCTGGTTCGGCAATATTTATGTCTCCAAGCATGGCATAGCTTGCAGAAGTTCCGCCAGTGGTTGGGTCGGTCATGACCGAGATGTAGGGGAGTCCATTTTCACGCAGTCTTCCCAGAGCTGCGGAGGTTTTGGCCATCTGCATGAGGCTCATGATCCCTTCCTGCATGCGGGCTCCGCCAGAAGAGGAAAAGATGATAACTGGTATTTTCTTTTCAACCGCTAGTTCAATAAGACGAGTTACTTTTTCTCCCACCACCGATCCCATGCTTCCCCCCATAAAGGAAAAATCCATTATGCCCAGGGCGGCGGCCGCCCCCCCCATTTTCCCGGTTCCGGTTATAATTGCTTCGGAAAGGCTGGACTTCAACTCAGCGTCCTCGATCCTCTTGGTGTAGGATTTCGAATCCGTAAAATTGAGGAAGTTTTTGGATTTGATATGGGGATCAATTTCCTTAAAACTCTTTTTGTCTGTTATCTGTTTCAGTCTTTCTCCGGCGGTCAGTTTAAAGTGATAGTTGCACTTGGGACAAACCTTTAAGGTGGCTTCTAAATCTTTTGCAAAGATAGCCTGGCCACACTTATAGCATTTAACCCATAAATTTCCAGGGATATCAAGTCTTTCGCGGACGTAAACAGCCTCTTTAGTTTCTTTTTTACGCTTGAACCAGTCGTGGATGCTCAAAGTGCTTGATATGATAAGTCAGATTATGCTATGATGTCAAGCCGGTCGGCTTAAATAAGGAGGAGAATTATGGTTCTAAGATCAAAATCGGCATTGAAACGAGTAAAGACCTCTAAAATGAGGAAGGCTAGAAATCTGGCAGCCAAGCAGAATGTCAAGAAGGCCTTCAAGTCGGCTGAAAGAGCGATTGCTGCCAAGTCTGCGGATGCGAAGGAATTGGTAAAAAAAGCGGTTTCAGTGATTGACAAAGCTGTGCAGCGCGGGATCATCCATAAAAATAAAGCGGCCCGCAGAAAATCCCGGTTACTTTTGAAATACAATAAAATAAAGTAATGGGTTTGAACAAGAAAGAGTGTTAATTGTCATTGCAGCCACCATCGTGGCTTGTGTGTTTATTGGCTGGAGCATTGGAGCGAACGATGCGGCAAACTGCGTGGGGGCTAATATTGGATCAGGTAAGGTTACCCTGCGTGAAGGAATTATTATTACCTCGCTTTTTGGCTTCCTGGGAGCCCTTTTGATCGGTCAGAATGTCATTAAAACCGTTGGTAAGGGAATTGTGCCTCTTCACGCTATAGACCCGAAGCTTGCTATGTTGATCGCTTTGTCAGCATGTTTTGGGGCAGGGGCCTGGGTGATTTTAGCGACGGTTCTTAGGCTTCCAGTTTCTACATCGCATTCAATTGTAGGAGCAGTAGCGGGGGCCGGTTTGGCAGTGGGCGCTCCGGTAATCTGGGAAAAAATCGGTAATATTTTTATAAGCTGGGTTGCCACTCCTTTTGGTTCAGCACTCATAGCTTTTATCATATATTATCCTTTTCGATTTATTTTTTATCGTGTCACACCTCCCTTGCTTAGAGCTTTCTTTCAAAGGTGGATGCTTGTTTTGACCAGCTGTTACCTGGCTTTTACCTGGGGAGGGAATGATGTGGCAAATGCAACGGGTGTGATCACGGGCGCCTCTCTGACCACTCCCTTGATCGCTATCCTGATCGGCGCAGGAGCAATTGTTTTAGGTATCGTGACCATGGGTTACAGGGTGATCGAGACCGTAGGCTATAAGATAACACGGCTGCTGCCGCTTATGAGCATTGCGGTTGCTGCGGCATCAGCTGCAAATGTGCATGTCTATACCCATTTGGGTATCCCGGTTTCCACTTCTCATTCCATCGTGGGAGCGATCGTTGGGGTGGGGTTGGTGACCGGCAAGCATGTCTTTAATATCAGATTAGCCCGAGATATCATTTTTGCCTGGGCAATCACTCCGTTTGCAGCGGGGTTTGTAGCGCTCATGATCATGACTTTAATTAAAAGTATAGCTGGGCTATAATAAAAAAGTCCCTCGACTCGTACCGATAAATCGGTACTCGCTCGGGACGGAGGAGGATTTTTATGGCGAATATCTTGGGTTGGATCGGGATGGAAAGGGAAAAGAACGTTTTGGAGATCGCAAAAAAGCACACCGAGAAAGTGAAGGAGACGGTGGATAAGCTGGAGAATGCTTTTGCCGCTTATGTAAAGGGGGATTTTGCAGCAAAGGACGCGGCCATCAAGGAAGTCACAACTGCTGAAAGGCAGGCAGATTTTATCCGAAGGGACCTTCTGGATAAACTTTCCGAAGGGATTCTCCTGCCTCCGGACCGTGAGGATCTGATCCATTTTGTTAAACGCATGGATTCGATCGCGGATAACGCCAATGCTGCTGGTCGATTATTTGAATTTTTAGATAAGACCTTACCGAATGGGATCCCAACTAAGCTTTATCAGTTCGTGAGAACCGCTCTTTTGGCGACAAATAAGCTGGGAGAAGCCGTTGATGCCATGACCAGGGATAAGAAATCGGTCTTGGCGCTTTGCACTGAAGTTGAATTTCTGGAAGAAGAGGGGGACGAACAAAAGAAGGAGCTTACTGGTATTTTGTTGAAGTCGAACCTGGACGCTGGAACCCTGATCCTATTACATGATCTGATAGAATCTATTGAGGAAACCTGCGATCGGGCAGAGGATTCAGCCGATCTGGTCCGCATCTTTGCGGTTAAATGAAACTAAAGGCATACGCTAAACTTAATCTCTCTCTTCGAGTATTTAAAAAGCGGTCGGATGGATTTCACAATATCGAGTCCGTGATGCAATCTGTATCACTTTTTGACTCGATCACTTTATCACTTATTCCTTCTGCTATCGAAGTGGCGTGTGACGATCCCAAGGTTCCAAAAGGCAAGGAAAACATTGCTTATAGAGCGGCGGAGCTGTTTTTAAAAACAGTCAGCGGATGTAAAATTCATATAGAGAAGAATATTCCGATGGCGGCTGGGTTGGCAGGGGGATCGGCGGACGCAGCGGCGGTTCTTTTTGGATTAAATCAATTAATGGCTCGGGACAGGAGACTGACGACTGGTGAATTGTTAAAGTTGGGAGCTCAGGTCGGCGCAGATGTTCCTTTTTGTTTAACCGGTGGAACTTGCTTGGTTAAAGGGAAGGGGGAGATTGTTGAGAAACAGCAGCCCTGGCCCAAGACCTACTTTGTTTTAGTTTGTCCGGATGTTCAGGTTTCAACAAAATGGGCCTATGAAGAGTTTGATCGCATGCATCTTAACCTTCCGGAAGAGATAAAAAATGATCTGGAACCGGTGGTGGTTTCGAGGTATGAAATCGTTACTGAGATAAAAGAGAAGCTCTTAGGTCTGGGGTGTTCAGAAGCCCAAATGTCAGGCTCGGGCCCTTCGGTTTTTGGCGTGGTTAGGCATAAGGCAGATGCTGAAGGAATTTTTGATAAAGTTAAAGAAGAATATCCTCGAAGCTTCTTGGTGGAGACGGTTGATAACGGATTGGAATTATTGTAGTTACAAAGCTTGCTTTGCCATTTGATTAATTCCATTAAGTTTTTCTTCTAATTCACTGGTTTTCTTTTCGAGCTCAGCAACTTCTAGTTCTGCTGGGACTTCAAATGGCTCGCCAAAAGCAAATACCACTTTGGAGAAAGGCAGGGGAATTTCATATTTATCCCATCTCCAAAAAAGAGTGATTTTCCTTTTCATGCAGATGCCAAGCGGAACCAGGCCGTAGCCGGTTTTCCGTGAAAAGAATAATACCCCTGGGTTGACTTTGTGATATTCTGGTTTGGGCGGGCCATCAACCGCCAGGGCCATGTCAAATCCTTCTCTTATAGTTTTTAGCATCTTTTGTGTACTTTGAATTCTTTCTCCCGGGGATCCAAATTCAGGATAGGGAATGATCTGGTAGCCATATTTTCTTGCAACTGAAGTTATGATTTTTCCGCGCAGAGAAGTTATGGGCATGACACACATTTTTCTATGGCGAAAATAATAGACAGCCGGAATGAATTGGCTGTGCCAGGATGCAAAAATGATTTGTTTTCCTTGTTGATGGATTTTATCAATGATTTCTTCGTTTACGATCTTGAGGCGAAGGGTGCTGTTGATAATGATATTTAAAAGCCAATAAAAGAAGCCTGCAATTTCAGCAATTAAGTTTTCGAACATGTCTGTCGAGATTATAGCAGGCATAGTGTATAATGTCATCCAATGCAATATTTTGTCTTTACGGTAGACGGAGACTGGGAGGAGTATTATGATCATACTCTTCCAGAAGAGATAAGAAAGCCCGATAAGAAACGTTTGCTTTCCTGGTTCGACCATGAAATTCGGCTTGCTTCCGAATTATTAAACGGGCGTTTTTTACATTTTGTCCACACTTCTCCGCGAGCCAGAGATTTTTTCCTGCAACCGGAGTTTATTTCCCAATGGAAAGAGGTTGTGAAAAGGGGTGGAAGCATTGGCATCCACTGCCACGAAGATGATCCCGGTCATGCATATTATTGCGATGATCAGGAGAAAATGAAGAAAGCGGTTGGTTTTCTTGCAGAAGAGCTGAGTAAAAAAGGATTGAAACCCGCGGCTTACCGGGGGGGCTATTTAGCTTTTAGTCCGAAAACCATACCAATTCTTGAAGAAAACGGCGTATTTCTTGACTTTTCGTGTGAGCCAGGCAGATATCTTTTTCATGGAGAGCTTTTGGTCTCAGATTGGCGGGGTGCTCCAGACAATTACTATCGCATGTCTTATGAGGATCATCGCAGATCCGGAAAAAGCCGGGTTCTTGAGATCCCGCTCGGAATATATATTGAGACAAATTCTCTGTGGAGGATCTGGGGAAAAGCAAGGAAGCTTAAGAAGCGGAAGGGCGATATAATTGTTTCAGTCCTGGCTCATTCTTATGATTTTGGATCTTTTCTGAAGCGCCTTAAGATAAAATTGGCGCTTTTAATTTTAAAAAGATATGGTAGATTTATAAATGCAAGGGAAGCGCTGGAGAAAGTGAGTTAAAAGGAGATATTTAAGTGGAAAAGTGGAAGGAACTACTAGGGAGAAGCATTGTGGATGCCGCAACCCTGAAGAAGGCTTTAAATATAAATGAAAAGGAAGCGGGTAAAGTTATAGAAAATTATCCCATGCGGATAAATCCGTATCTCCTTAAACTTATTGGGAAGAAAAAGAGCCCGATTTGGAGACAATCTGTTCCTGACACAAAAGAAATTATTGACCAAAGGGGAGAAATAGATCCGTTAAAGGAAGAGGCCTATAGCCCGGTCCATGGACTGATCCATCGCTATAAAGATAGGGTATTGCTCTATGTCTCCAACATTTGCGCCAGTTACTGCCGCTTTTGCACGCGCAAAAGAAAAATCGGATTTGAATATATTACATTAGGTGAGGCTGATTTTGAAAAGGCCTTCCAGTATATTGCAGAGCATGTGGAAATCAGAGATGTAATTTTTTCTGGCGGGGATCCTCTTATGCTGGATGATGGGGTGATCGAGCGCTATCTTGAACGCTTGAAAAAGATTAAGCATATTGAAATAGTAAGGATCGACACGCGGGCTCCTTCGAGCCTTCCTCAAAGGATTACTCCGGAACTCTGCGAAATGTTAAAAAAATACGATCCTATCTATCTCCTGACCCACTTTAATCATCCCAGCGAGATCACTGAAGAATCAAAAAAAGCTTGTGAGATGCTTGCAGACGCCGGGATTGTCCTGGGCAATCAATCCGTTCTGTTAAAAGGGGTCAATGATAATGCCAAGATTCTAAAGAAGCTTGGCGAAGAGCTTTTAAAAATTAGAATAAGGCCCTATTATCTTTATATCCCGGACGCAGTCTTAGGAACATATCATTTTAGGGTTTCTATTCATAGGGCACTTAAGATTATGAGGTCTCTGATCGGATTTACTTCCGGTCTAGCCATTCCCAAACTTATCATTGATCTAGAAAAGGGGGGCGGGAAGCTGCCCCTTACTCCCAAATATGTGGTGAGGAAAAGTGGGAAAGACTATACTTTCAGGAATTTTGAAAACAAGCTCTTTCATTACCATGATGTGTGAGGTTATTTTGGCGCAATGAAGATCGGAATCGCAGCAGAAAATAGGCCAGGAGAAAAAAGGGTTATTTTGAGACCCCAGGAGCTTAAAGAAGTTGCTGTCAAGCATGAGGTTGTGGTGGAGAAAGGCGCAGGCAAAGGCATAGGCATAGAGGATCTGGAATATGAAAAAATTGGAGCGAAAATTGCAGACAAAAAAGCGGTTTATGGCTGTGAGCTGGTCATCAGGCTCAAAGATCCGGTAGAAGAGGAATTAAAGTTGATGAGGCCTGGCAGCACGATCATGTCAATGCTGCATTTGAAGGGTCTTCCAAGGCTAGCCGATCTGCTGAAAAAGCACAAAATCAATGCGATTGCTCTCGAAGAGATAAAGGATCCCTTTGGTGAGCGGATGGTCGAGGCGTTGCATGAGACGGGTTATCTGGGTATGGAAAAGGGTTTTGAACTGTGGGGCAAAGATCCTCGCCAGGCGGTTGTCAAAATAATGGGCTATGGTCATGTGGCCTGGGGGGCGATCCAATGCGCGGCGCGCAAGTTTGCTAAGGTTATTATCCTCAACAAAAAAGACACCTATGAAATGGATAAACATATTCCCGGCACGGACATACTGGTGAATGCCTTGAACTGGCCGTATGAATTAAGGGGAAAGGTCATTCTGGTAAAAAGGGAGATGTTGAAGCTTTTTAAAAAAGGATCGGTTATCCTGGATCTTATTTCCAATCCTGCCGGCCAGTCGCCGATCGAGACCGCCCATCCGACCACGCTTGAGAAGATCTCTTTTGTAATGGATGGAGTGGTGCATGCCACCTGCTGGGGTTGGCCGGGTCTTGACCCGGTCAATGTTTCGCGAAGATACAGCATTCAGGTCGCTCCGATCCTGAAAGAGATCGCGGAGAGAGGGGTCGATGGTGCGTCCGAGTATATAAAGAAAGCGATCTTTAAGCCATGAGAATTAAAATCGGTATTGCAGCAGAAAATCGACCGCGGGAAGAGAGGGTAATTCTCCAGCCTCCGGAGCTTGCGCCGATCGCTTCTTCCCATCAGGTCATGGTGGAAGAAGGGGCGGGGTTAGGGGTGGGGATTTTGGATCAGGAATATGAAGCGGTTGGCGCAAACATCGCTTCGCGTGAGGAAACATATAACTGTGACCTGGTAGTCAGGATCAAAGAACCAGATTTTGATGAAATAAAGTTAATGCGTCCCGGGAGCATAATTATGAGCATGATGCATCTGCGCTGCCGGCCAAAATTGGAGGCTGCCATAAAAAAACAGGGATTGATCGTCATCTCTCTCGAAAACCTGAAAGACCCTTTGGGGAACCGTCTGGTCGAGGCCGTACTTGATTCCGGCCGGATCGGGATGGAGTATGGCTTTAAATTGTGGCAAAAAGACCCTACTACCTGCCAGGTGAAGATCATGGGATACGGTAATATGGCGCGGGGTGCCATCCGTTGCGCGGCCCGCAAGCTGGCTAAGGTGGAGGTTTTAAATCGTTCTCAATTCACAGAGATGGAAAAACATATTCGTGGTACGGATATCCTGGTGGATGCAGTTAATCGACCTTACCGCAGGGATGTTGAGGAAGAACTGCCCTTTGTGACACGAAAGATGTTAAAACTTTTCAAAAAAGGATCTGTGATCGTTGATCTGGTTTCAAACCCTGAAAAGCACGCTCCGGTAGAAAGCATGCGCCCCACCACACTTAACGATCTTCATTATGTGGTAGATGGGATCTATCATACCTCTTGCTGGGGATGGCCGGGGCTTGAGCCGTTGAAGATTTCCAAGAGATATAGCAAGCAGGTCGCCCCCATTCTAAGGGAGATCGCTGAACAGGGAATTGAGAACGCTCCCGATTATATTAAAAAGGCAATGGTGAGGTTTGATGCAGTCTAAAGGATACAAGACCGGTAAGCTTGCCATAGATAAAGAGATTGAAGAACTGGCGAAAAAATATAGTCTCCCCCAAAATCGAGAATATTTCCGCCAGCTCTTTACAACAGTGGTAAAGCTTCATTTGGATAAAGCTGACGAAAGGGACCTCTATCTTGCGAATGTTGCCTTAAAGGAACTCCGCCATATCTTTCGAACCTTCAAGCCCTATCGAAATCTAAGAAAAGTGGCAATTTTTGGTTCTCATCGAAGCTCGCCGAAAAGCAAAGAGTACAAAATGACAGTTGAGTTTGCGAAAGAGATAGTAAAGAAAGGATTTATGGTGATCACCGGCGGAGGGGGAGGGGTGATGGAGGCAGGAAATCGCGGGGCTGGCAAAAAGGGTTTTGCGGTTAAGATAAAGCTTCCCCAGGAGCTAGAGCCAAATCCTTATGTAACTCGCGGAGAAAAGCTGATAATGGTCAGATACTTTTTTACCAGAAAATTGGCTTTTATCAAAGAATCTGATGCCACCGTTCTCTTTCCGGGCGGATTTGGAACCCATGACGAGGCCTTTGAGATCCTGACCCTTTTAGAGACCGGCAAATGCAGTCCGCGGCCCTTGATATTTATAGAAGCCCCTGGTAAAAAATATTGGAAAACTTGGCTTCGCTTTTTGAAAAACGAGCTTCTAAAAGGAAAATTTTTGACCAAAGATGAGTTTAAACTTTTCAAGGTAGTAGGTTCGGCAAAAAAAGCGGTCGAAGAGATCGAAAATTTTTATCGAAACTATCACTCTATTAGATTAGGCAGAGAGACGACAATTGTCCGTCTTAATCGAAAAATCCCTGTAAAAGAACTGAAGAAGTTGAGTAAAAAGTATAGGGATATAATTTCTGGTGAAATTATGCCGAGCGGTCCCCTGCCAGCTGAAGTCAGGAATAAAGAATTTCTAGAACTCCCCCGGATCTGCATGCGTTTTGACCGGAAGGGCTACGGGAGGTTGATGGAATTGATAAGAGACCTCAATAATATGGTATAATCTGGCGAGAAATGAGAATTGATGAACTCAGAACAATCAATAGAATATTAGTCACTTTCTTCTTCCTTTTTATGCTCTGGCTCCTTTTTACATTCAGTCTTGATCCATTTTCCTTATTACTCGGAGGCATATTTTCTCTTACTATTTCTATGTTTACCCATGATCTTTTTGTTGAAAAAGAGGAAAAGATCCATAAAGGCATGCTGCCCCGATTCGAGTTC
>JAZFXQ010000165.1:0-6612 GCA_036448795.1 Candidatus Margulisiibacteriota bacterium
ATCTCGCCGCAGGGCACCCAGGAGCGCACCCATGTCTTCATACCTATCGAACTGAGACAAACCTGATTACGCGGACCAACCTTGTGGAAATGGGTACCCTTTGGAACATATTTCTCATGCGTTCCCCATCCCAGCTCCGCCGGCGCGACCCCTTCTTCATAAAAACCTTCGATGCTCCAGGTATTCACAAACTCATTCACTTCTTTAGGTCGATTAGTTATCTGCGTATCCCGTTCGGAAATATGAATAACCTTTACCCCTTCAAGTTGAGCGAGCTTGGGAAAATTCTTTTCTTGCAGATACATTTCCAGTTTTTCCCGGCGCGGATCCTCCGGTTTTTCTTCAATGATCTTCTTGGCAATGTCAATCAAGGCCTGTTTGGTGAAATGCGAGACAAGCCCCGGGTTGGCGCCGTGATCAACCACTGCGGTCGTTCCGTTATTATCTCCCCATTTTTCTATCATCCTGCGAAGCTCCATGTGCCTTGTGTACAAAGTATATCTGGTCGGATCGTTACGCTCATCATCCTTGTAGGGATCCCACTCTTCAACCGAGGTATTGCAGTACAGGACCTGGTTGTCGCGGCACCACTGCAGCATGGCATTGCAGTCAATGTTCCAGGCCAGGTCGATGATCAGGTCTCCCGGTCCCACGTATTCTTTAAGCAAGACTGCATAATTTTCCTGGGTTATTTTATCCTGGACGTACTTTGCTCCTTTTTCCAGGGAATCCTTTACTCGATGACGGTTATCAACAAAATCCATGATGGTCACATTTTTGGGAGGGACATCTACAAGCCTTAAGACCAGCGGGATGGCGCACTGGGAAACGGACCCGCAGCCAATGATCAAGATCTTCCCATCGAACTTTACATGTTTTTTCATTTTTTCCTCCTGACTCGAAAAAAATATTGTTTTACATTTTTTATTTTAGCAAATAAACTAATTTTTTGCAAATAAAAAGCGCCCGAGAGGACTCGAACCTCCAACCTGCTGGTTCGAAGCCAGACGCTCTATCCATTGAGCTACGGGCGCAGAATAATATTATAGCACTTTTTCAGAGCCCGCGCTCGATGGCTGATGCGGTTCTTCATGGAGGGCTTCATCTCTGCAAAAGTTTTTTTGTAACCGTTCGGAACAAAAACCGGATCGTAACCAAAGCCATGCTTGCCGCGCATTTCATGAATGATCTTTCCGCGACAAATCCCTTTGACCGTTCTCACTTTTCCCGACGGATAAACAATCGCGATCACGCAAACGAATTTCGCACCCCTCCCCTTTCTCCTTCTCCCTTTTCCCATTTCCCTTAACAGTTTAGTGCAGAGATTTTTTGGTGTAGGTGGAGACGCAAAGCGGGCAGATTTTACTCCAGGCTTTCCTTTAAGACAGTCAACCATCAACCCCGAATCATCCGCAATTACAATTTGTTTATATTTTCTGGCAACCGCTTTTGCTTTCTTGATCGCATTCTGCTCAAAGGTCTTACCATCTTCTTTCACCCTAATCCCTAGTCCCCAGACCCTAGTCCCTTTAAGTATATGCCGGATCTCTCTGAGCTTGTGTTTATTGGTAGTGGCAATCAGAATCTCTTGCATCACGAAAATGATACTGTAAGAAGAGGAATTTGTCAAAAATTTAAAGGAAAGGAGCCCGCCCGCTGCAACGGGCTCCTGTATTTCTTTACACAATCTTGTTAACGCATTAACCTCTTAAGGCGCGAATGCCAGAGCGACATCCTTCAACAACTGCAACAATCCCCATTCCGGGAAAGATGCCAGTTGTAAATCCAGTCATGTGTGTTAAACCGGCAATTGCTAATCCACCAAAAATTACTCTGCCGAGGTTAAATTTGGGATTTAGAAAAACCTTTCTTAATTTTACTTTGAACCTATTGGTTCTTGGAACATTCGCAAAATTACTCTGAACTCTCATTGTTTTCACCTCCTTCTTTTGGAGCTCTGGGCTCTCTCAAGTATTTATCGCTAAAATTGCAGGCTGCATTCAGGTCGTAAATTTAGGTAAAAAAAGAAAAAATGGTTTATGGTTGATCTAACGCGAAAAAATGAATAAGAGATTTTTGAAAATTGCCTAAATTTATCCAAAGAAATTGTCTAAAAAATGAAATTTATCCCTTTTTTTCTCGATATATACTAAAGGACTAATATGCGCCGTAAAAAGGTAAGAATAAAAGATATTGCCAAAAAACTGAGCATTTCGGTGGCCACCGTGTCTCAGGCCCTCAACAATCCTAAAGAGGTCAACCGAAAAACCCGGCAGGAGATCTTATCCCTTTGCGAAGAATTGGGCTACGTTAAGCCCATAAAAGGCAAAAAGAGAACTTATCATATCGCGGTCATTTCCAAGGATACCTATAATTTCGCTAACGACTTCTACGCCAAGGTTTGTGAAGCCATGCTGGCTTATGCCAGAAAACATAAATATAACCTGATCTTTGAACCCTGGCCGGATGAACATGAAGAGCTGCCCTGGTCAATTTCCAGAAATAAAATCGATGGGGTCATAATCCTGGGGAAAATTCATCGCGAAAAGGTTCTGCTTATAAAACAAAGGCAGATCCCTTTGGTGCTGTGCGGTCACCCTCTTCCAGATATTGAAATCCACACTGTCATGCCGGATGGAAAATCGGGCAGCTACCAAGCTACCAAACACCTCATCGATCTGGGACACAAAAGGATCGCCACCATTGCCGGCGGTAAAATTTTTGATCCAGTTTCCCGGGACAGGATCGAAGGATACCGCTACGCCATGCTTGAATTCGGATTGGAAGCTTTGGAAGAACATATCGTAATTGCAGATTTCAGGCTTTATACCCACGCAGATAAGGCTCTCAAAAAACTGTTGACACTTAAAGATCCACCGACTGCCATAGTCTGCGCGAGCGATCCGATCGCCTATAAGATCCACGAAGTCCTAATTGAAAAGGATTTCAAAGTCCCGGAAGATATTTCATTGACCGGTTTTGATAACTTTGAACCGGCTGAATATGCGAAGGGTTATTTGCCAAAACTTTCAAGTGTGGAAGTAAATATCCGGGAGTTAGCGAAATATACCCTGGATATTCTCTTTGAGCTGATGGAAGAACCCACCAAAGTTGCCTGGCGCTACACCCTGCCGGTAAAGCTCTCCATTGGAAAAACAAGCGCCCCGCCAAAAACTTAAGCTTAGAGATACTTGAGGGCCTTCTTTGCGATATCTTTGCGATAGTGCATCCCTTTAAAATTGATAAACGCAACTGCCTGATAAGCTTTATCCATCGCAAACTTTATGTTATCCCCAAGCGCAGTGACCCCCAAACTCTCCCTCCAGCAGTTACAATCTGCTTACTGCTTTCTGCTTTCCGCTGACTGCTTTCTAATTTGGTTCCTGCGTGAAAAACATAAGCGCCTTCAAGTTGATCCACTTTATCAATCCCCGTTATCGGTATCCCCTTCTCATATTTCCCCGGATATCCGCCCGAAGCCAAAACCACGCAGACCGCGGCCCGTTCATCCCATTCGATCAGTTTATTATCAAGTTTTTCTTCGACCACTGCTTGAAAGATTGGAACAATATCGGTTTTCATGCGCATCAGGATGGGCTGGGTCTCTGGATCGCCGAAACGGGCATTAAACTCCAGCACTTTTGGGCCCTCCTTGGTCAGCATGATCCCTGCATAGATAACGCCTTTGTAAGTAATTCCTTCCTGCTGCATCCCAGAAACAAAGGGTTTGAGAATATTCAGATTGATCTCTTCCATTAAACGATCAGAGACCACCGGCGCCGGCGAATAAGCGCCCATGCCCCCGGTGTTCGGACCCTGATCCTTATCAAAAACACGCTTGTGGTCCTGAGAAGATGCCAAAGGAACAATGGATTTGCCGTCCGTAAAAGCGATAATGGAGGCCTCCTCGCCTGCCAGGCATTCTTCAACCACCACTTTATCCCCGGCCTTGCCGAATTTCTTCTCCTCCATGATCAATTTAACCGCTGAAAGAGCTTCGTCTTTGGTTTTGCAGACTAGGACTCCTTTTCCAGCCGCCAATCCATCCGCTTTGACCACGATCGGCGCTCCCATTTCATTAATATAATCTTTGGCTTTCTTGGGATCATCAAAAATTCCGGCTTGAGCACCGGGGATATCATATTTAACCATGAATTGCTTGGAGAAAACTTTGCTGCCCTCAATCATGGCGGCTTCCTGATGCGGCCCAAAGATCTTTAGCCCCTCTCTTTCAAACTCATTCGCTATGCCTGCCACCAGCGGTGCTTCAGGACCGACAACCGTTAGATCAATTTTGTTTTCTTTGGCAAATTTTTTGAGGGCCTGGACGTCTTCTGCTTTGATAGGTATATTTTCTGCCAGTGATGCGGTTCCCGCGTTTCCGGGGGTACAGTAGATCTTGTCAGCCTTCGGGCTTTGCGCGATCTTCCAAACCAGGGCATGTTCGCGGCCACCAGAACCGACTACTAAGACTTTCATGGTTTTGCCTCCCTTATATCAATTAGAGACAACTGTGCAGTTTCAAACCCATTCCATTCATTGGTCTCTAATTTATAAGCTATATCGTAGCTCTTATCATAGGAAAGTTTATCCGCCAGACCGCCCAGATCAAAACCGATCGTGTCTAAACTGATCTTGCCGTCGGTAAATTTAAGCTTAAGGTGCCTTCCATCTGTTCCAACCCTGCGCATGTCAAAAAGATTAAGCTTTCGGCTCATAAAAACTGGTGGAGGGTTTCCTTCACCATGGGGATCTAAAACCTCCAGCTCCTTGATCAGGCTCATGCTGATCTTTGAAGGCGAAAGCTCAGCATCCACCGCGATTTTGGGCTTCAAATCCTCAGCGGAGACGACTCTCTCGATTTCCTCCCGCAGTCGATCTTTAAGCTCTAAAATATTCTCCGGAGCGATCTCAAAACCAGCTGCTCCCTCATGCCCACCAAAGTCCAGAAAAAGATCGCGGCAGGAATCCAACAGCTCAAACATGTTCAACCCATCCACCGATCGGGCCGAGCCTCTTCCCACCCCGTCGTTTATTCCCACCAGAACCGCAGGGCGCAAGTAGCGATCCACGATCTGAGAGGCCACGATCCCGATCACCCCGGGATGCCAATCTTCTCCGGAAAGGATGACCAGTTTGTTTTCCGCAAGGTAGTTTTCATCTAATTTCGAAAAAACCTCTTCCTTGATGGAGCTGCCAATGCCCCGCCGCCGAAGATTGATCCGATGCAGCTCCTCTGCCAGGGCTTTAGCCTGATCTGCGTCATTTGTGAGCAACAGCTCGACCGCTTTTGAAGCATGTTCCAGGCGACCGGCCGCATTGATCCTGGGGGCCAAACCAAAGTAAATATGGTTTACGGAGATCTTTCCATAAAGCGAAGCTGCTTGAGCCAGATGCTTGATCCCCAAACGCTTCCGTTCATTGATCAGGTTCAAACCGGCTACTGCCAGAACCCGATTCTCGGCAGTCAAGGGGACCACATCTGACACCGTCCCCAAAGAAGCCAGATCAAGAAGCGAAGTCAAAAACTCATTGTTTTTAACATTGGCAATCCGGAGCAGGGCCCAGGCGAATTTGAAGGCCACTCCGGCCCCGGACAAGTTTCTGGAAGGATGTTCTTTGGAAATCATTTTTGGATTTACGATTGCATAAGCCGGAGGAAGGTTTTTAGCAAGATTATGGTGGTCGGTTACAACTACCTCCATTCCTAAGGCATTCGCCTCTTCAATTTCATTAAAGTTCGAAATCCCGCAATCCACAGTTACGATCAGTTTTATCCCCGACTCTGCAATTCTCTTTACAGATTCAAGCGAAAGACTGTAGCCTTCTCCGTAGCGGTGCGGAATGTAATAGGAAGCATCTATTCCAAGATATTTCAGGGTGTGAAGAAGTATGACGGTTCCCGTAACCCCATCCACATCATAATCTCCGAAAACCAGGATCTTTTCTCCCTTCTCTTTGGCAAGGAGAACCCGCCTGGCTGCTCGATCGACATCCGGGATCTCCATGGGATCGCACAGGTGGTTCAAACGCGGATTCAAAAACATATCCGCTTCCCCGACGCTTCGGATGCCCCGATTGATCAAGACCTGCGCGGTTAAAGAAGAGATCTTTAGCTCTTGGGAGAGAGCTTGGGCCAGGTCATCTTCAGGTTTAAATATCTTCCATAATTTGTTCATGAATAGCTCTGAAACAACTTTCCCCAGCCGGTTTCAAGCATCCTGGCAACTCTTTTTTTGCCGACCATAGGATACCAGAAGCAGTCGTGGTAAAGAACGGACGCCAGGTAGGACCAGGGAGCGATCACGGTCCGGAGCAGAAACGGCTCAAGAGGTTTTAACGGCCCCCAATAGATCATCTTTTGTCCCCGGCTGGCAAAAGTATTCTCTTCCGCATGGAAGTGAAAGTTAACTCCAGAAATATCCTCACCCACCACCTCAATTTCCCTGGGATCGCCAACTCCTAATCCTGTCTCATGAGCTAATCTAATGAATTTGAGAGACATCGGATCAAAGCCCATCATCTTGGCTGAAATGGCATCGATCGCTACCTGATCTGCTGAAGCAAGAATATAATCCTTAACATAGGGAACCATGCAGCGCGGACCCGGCC
>JAZFXQ010000166.1:0-10025 GCA_036448795.1 Candidatus Margulisiibacteriota bacterium
ATCAATAATCTGGATCCCTATTTCATGACCATGGACCAGCTCAAGTATAGAATAATCGCAATTTGTTTGGGTAAGGAAGAGAAACTAAAATAATGGCGCCCAAGATCACGCTTAAAGATTACGCCAAGATAATCCGCCTCCAAAATCTTGAGGAGATCAAACTCTTAGCGGGAAAACTCCAGGGCAAAACCGTCAAAATGGTAAATGCCACCGCCGTGGGCGGAGGGGTAGCGGAGATGCTTCACCGCACGGTGCCTCTTTTCAACGAACTGGGATTAGCCGTAAAGTGGGAAGTAATTAAGGGGAGCGGGGCCTTTTTTAATGTCACCAAAAGCTTTCACAACGCCCTCCATGGAAAAGAAGAGGAAATATCCCAGGAAATGCTGAATGCCTACATAGAAACCAACAAAGAAAATCAAAAAGAAATGAATTTTGAAGAGGAGTTCGTGGTTATCCACGATCCTCAACCGGCGGCCTTGATCGAGGCCAAAGCAAAATCTTCCGCCAAATGGATCTGGCGATGCCATATCGACACTTCCCGTCCGGATCCAAAGGTTTGGGATTTCCTGGCTAAATACATCAACCGCTACGATGCCTCGATTTTCTCCGCTCCCAGCTTTGCCAAAGAATTGCCCATCCCTCAATATATGATCTATCCGGCCATTGACCCTTTTTGCGAAAAAAATCGAGAGCTTTCTCAAAAAGAAATAAATTCGGTGCTCGAAAAATTTGGAGTCCCCAACGATAAACCGATCATAACTCAGATCTCCCGCTTTGATCATCTAAAAGACCCCCTGGGAGTGTTTGAAACCTATCGCCTGGTCAGAAAAAGTATTGACTGCCGGTTTATTTACGCGGGAGGAACAGCCAGCGATGACCCGGAGGGAGCAAAAGTTCTAAATGAGTTGCAAGAAAAATCTTCCGGGGAAAAGGATTTTCACATTCTCCTTCTCCCTCCCTTTTCCGATTTTGAAGTAAACGCCATCCAGCGGGCTTCCACCATTATTTTGCAAAAATCGCTCCGGGAAGGATTTGGATTAACGGTGACCGAAGCTCTCTGGAAGGCCAAGCCGGTGGTAGCCATGGCAGTTGGAGGAATTCCCCTGCAAATAATTCAAAATTTTACCGGAATTCTGGTGCACTCGATCGAAGGGGCTGCCTATCAGATAAGATATCTGCTGAGTAATCCTCAAGCAATTAAAATGCTCGGGGAATATGGAAAAGAACACGTTCGGGAAAAATTCCTGCTGACCCGCAACCTGCGCAACTATCTGCTGCTCTTCATCGCTCTGGAGCATCCCGGGGAAAACATCATCCAGATCTGAGAAAGGACCGGGCCCGACGAGATTCGAACTCGCGATCTCCTGCGTGACAGGCTCAAAAAATCCCTCACAGAAAAAGTGATTTACGAAGGAAATCCCTGTTTCAGGGTAGTTTGGGTATGTCCCAAACCAGTTGGATTCAGTTTGAGTTTTAGAAAATTTTTAGATGGGATCCAATATTTTTATCGTATTTTAATGCAAGAATCGTCTTTGTTTTTTCGATATATTCTATGGGAAACAGTTTGTACGGTAGAATTTCAAAAAAAGTCAAATTCCATTGACTTCAACTGTAAAGTACTTATAATATGAGCAAAGGAGGCGAATAAGAATGTCTAACTTTATACCAGCATCGAAACCTATTACAGGAACCACAGGGATAAAGGCTGCCAAGAAAGTTGATGATCCTAAATTTCAAAAAGGTGTAAAAATTCTTGAGGCCTTTGCTAAAAAACATAAATTAGAAATAGAAACCAAAATGTACAATAAGAAAGTGCTTTTTGTAGAGATTTCTGAAAAGTGGAGAAGTAAAAACCGAATTCCCCTGGCTCAAGCTGAGAAATTAATGAAAGAGCTCAGAGAATTAGATTTAGAAACAAAATGGGGAGGGTTTGGTGCAAAGCCTCCAGCCAAAAAGATTATCAATGATATTACAATATATAATAGGCCAGTCAAATTAAAGTGGGATCATGATCGAAAGGCCGAATCACGAAGATTTCTAGAAAAAAGCCGTGAACCTAAGCCATTCCACGGCGGTGACAAAAACATATATTAAATAATATATTGACGAGGCGGCTCCATTTGAATTTAAGACTCGATTCGCTTCTTCCTTTTCCTATTCTATTCCCAAAAACAAAAATCGGGGTACAACAAAAATCTAGAACGGGCCCGACGAGATTCGAACTCGCGATCTCCTGCGTGACAGGCAGGCGTGTTAAACCAGACTACACCACGGGCCCCTATTAATTCTTCTTGAAAAAGTAATCGAACCAGCTGCGCGGGATGTTGGAAATCCGGGTCATGTGCAAGTATAAGCTCGAAGGCGGACGATAAGGTGTACCGATCAGCTTCAATTCCGCCTCATCCAGAGTGCGGCTGCCTTTACGATTATTACAGCGGGCACAGCAGACCACCATGTTTTCCCAGGATTCTCTGCCCCCGCGGCTGCGGGGAATGACATGGTCAATAGTCATACTCCCCCCGCTTTTTCCGCAATACTGGCAGGTGAAATTATCGCGCAAGTAAATGTTTTTTCTGGACAGGACCACTTCTGAATAAGGCAATGGCACATAATTGGTTAATTTAACTATCTCAGGCAACCGATATTTAGCATTGATCAAACATCCGTTATACTCCACTCCGCTCGCCTTTCCCTTGTAAAGCAAGATCATGGCTCTGCGCCAGCTGGTAATATTTATGGGGGCAAAGGTTGAATTCAATACCAGGACCTTATGAAAACCATTCCGTTTTGGGCCATCCTCGCTCATCTGTTATTCACCTAAATAAGATTATAGCATAATATTTAAAAATTAGACAAGGCGAATCCATGGTGTTATAATTTACGAGCGAAACTCGTTGGAGGGATGGCCGAGTGGTTGATGGCGGCGGTCTTGAAAACCGCTTTACGCGCAAGCGTAACGGGGGTTCGAATCCTCCTCCCTCCGAGCGAACGAAGTGAGTCGAGGAGGAGTACCCAAGTGGTCTAAGGGGACGGTTTGCTAAACCGTTAGGGGTTAATAGCCCGCGTGAGTTCAAATCTCACCTCCTCCGCCACCCTTTTTCCCGCAAGTTTTCTGCCTTAAAACACGATAGAGTATATAGGAGGCAACAAAAATGATCACTCTTATATTTCTGAATACCCTCTACAGCTTAACTGCATCGCTTTTAATCGGGGGATGTCTTGTAGGCAAAGAACTGTGGAAAGAATACAAAGATACAAAAGCAATTTGGTCCGCCATCGACGAGATATCAGAAAAGAAATCTAACTAATTACCCCGGAGGCCACTTGAGAGGACGCCCGCCCAAAAGGTGAAAGTGCAGATGAGGAACCGCTTGTCCAGCGTCTTTTCCATGATTGACCACAATTCGATAGCCGGTTTTAGCGATCCCCTTTTCTTCGGCAATGACCTTCATCATGGAAAAAAGATCCCTTACCACACCCATATCATCTAATTCAGCAACTGACGCAACATGCTTTTTTGGAATGACTATAATGTGCACCGGAGCTTGAGGGGAAATATCATTGAAAGCCAAGACTTTATCATCTTCATATATGATCGAAGAAGGGATCTCTTTCTTGATGATCTTGCAGAAGATGCAGTCCACTTTTGTCACTCTCCGGAAATCAATTTTTTGATCTTTTTCTTGACGGTGGGTGTCTTTGAAAGAATTTCAGCGGCTTCCGCCCGGGTTAAGAACTGAGCCGGCTCGAATCTTTCTTCACCCAGATATTCAAAATAACCCACCTGCTTGGAAGCGGCAATGGCCGGAGAAGCCCAGTGCTTCTTTTTGACATCCGGATAAACTTTCTTCTGCACCTTGGGTTTTATGTAAAGCCCGGAAAATCTGGCAAAGATAATCGCAGCTTCGGCTCGAGTGACTCTCTGGTTGGGCCTGAAAGAATCGTCTGGATATCCCTTCAGGTACTTCCGGCTAACCGCCGCGTTTACATAGGGGGTGAACCAGTCCTGAGTTCGAACATCGGCAAAGATTGTCTTCCCTTTCCGCTCGGTCTTTAACCCTTTGGCTTTTATCAAAATAACCGCTAATTCACTCCGGGTCAAAGCACGTTCTGGCCGGAAAGTCTTGTCCGGATATCCGCCCATGATCCCCAGGGTAGCCAGATATTCGATCGGTTTTTTGGCCCAATAACCATCTGGAAGATCAATAAAAGTCTTGAGCTCTGGTTTGGGAACAATCTCCGGTATGGGAACCGCGCTTTTCCTTTTTTCTCTTTTTACACGCTTTCTTCTGGGCTCCTCCCGTCCCCGGTATCCAATGGAGAAAAAGTGGGTGGCGTTATCTTCCAGCTCTCCAAATTGATGATAAGCGTAATCAAAGGTAAAGCCGAAAAATTTGATGCCTACCCCACCGGTCAGATTATTATCCACCCCAACCCCAGATTCCGTGGCTTTCGGCTTCTGGTTGATTCCAACCCTAAAGGCTAAAAGGTCTGAAGGCCAATATTCTAAGCCGAGATGCCAGAGTTCAGGACGGTTGCTTCCTCTGCCTGTTTCACGATCTACCAGAAAATCCAACGCATGTGTTTCATTTTTTAAAATAGCCGGTTCCCCCAGGATTTTAAACCTTGCGCCCATGCGGATGGCCATGGGAATGCCCTCTGTCACATCATTTTTGGTCCACACAAATTTTCCACCAAAATCATAAGGTAAAAAGTTATTAAAAGCCAATCCTAACCTGGCCCAGGGCTTTACCTCCCAGATCAGACCCAGGTCCGCGTCCATTCCAGTACCGACCGCATCCTGCATGGCGCTTCCACCGCCGGCAAATCCCTGCAGAAAGTATTTGAGGCTTGCACCAACTGACAGATTTTCTCCCCTCCCCCTGAAAAACCGGCTGAGCTTTGTCCCAAAAGAAAAGTAAATGATGCTTGAACTGTAATCCGTGGTCCCGGTCTGCACCACCGCGGCCGTGGAGCCAGAACCAGTAATGGTGGTGATGGGAATGCCCCCTACTCCGGCGTTCAGATAGCCGATCCCGACCTTTCCCACCGGAGAATAGTCAGAAATTCCCACCATCAGGTAATTTACATCGCTTAAGAGGGTTCCGCTCATGCTGATAACATTCAAATTGGGATTCCAGGCCAGGCCGGCTGGATTAGTAAAGATCGCGGAAGCGTCATCCACCCCGCCCACGCAGGCGTTGCCCAGAGCAAGGGGCCGCGCACCCACCCCGATCTCCGCCAGATCCACCGTGGCCCACGCGGAAATAGAAAGTAGAAAGTAGAGCGTAGAAAGTAGAAATATGATTTTTGATTTTTGCATTTTCAATATTATCGCTCTTTACATCTTTTATGTCAACCGCTAGAATAAGCCCATGCTCTCGAAAATTCGTAACTTTTCGATCATCGCCCACATCGACCACGGGAAATCCACTCTGGCGGACCGCATGCTGGAATACACCCATACCGTAGAAAAAAGAGAGATGCGGGAGCAGGTCCTGGACACCATGGAGCTGGAGCGCGAGCGGGGCATCACCATCAAGGCCCAGGCCATCCGCATGCAGTACAAGGATTACATCTTGAATCTTATCGATACCCCGGGCCATGTTGATTTCAGCTATGAGGTCTCACGGTCCCTGGCAGCCTGCGAAGGAGCGCTGCTCTTGATCGACGCCACCCAGGGAATTGAGGCCCAGACCCTGGCAAATGCCCATCTCGCAAAACAAAACAATCTGGTAATGATCCCGGTCATCAACAAGATCGACCTGCCTGCAGCTGAACCTGAGAGGATCGCAGAAGAATTAAAGAATGCCCTGGGGATCGAGGAAAAGGACATTATCCTTGCTTCAGCCAAAGACGGGACCGGTGTCCCGGATATCCTGGAAGCGATCGTCAAGCGCATACCGCATCCAACCGGAAAAAAGTCCTCACCCCTGCAGGCCCTCATCTTCGATTCCCACTATGACCCTTTCCGGGGAGTGATCGCCTATATCCGCATCATGAACGGAGAGATCAGGTCAGGCATAAATATCCATCTTATGGGCAGCAAGAGGAATTTCGAGGTCCAGGAAGTGGGCACCCTGAGGCTTGGGCTTCAGCCCAGAGGATCCCTGGAGGTGGGTGAAGTGGGCTACCTCATCGCCGGCATAAAAGAGGTAAAAGACTGCCGGGTCGGGGACACGGTAACCGACGCCAAAAATCAAGCCAGGCAGCCGCTTCCAGGCTATAAACCGATCAAGTCTATGGTCTTCTGCGGTTTTTATCCTTTGGCAGGAGAAGATTATGAGAATTTGAAGGACGCGGTCTCAAAGTTGCAGTTAAACGATGCAGCTTTATCCTTTGAGCCTGAAACTTCAGCTGCCCTGGGCTTTGGTCTGCGCTGCGGTTTTTTGGGCCTGCTCCATCTTGAAATTGTGCAGGAAAGACTGGAAAGGGAATTTGGCTTGAAGATTATTGCCACTGCCCCTAACGTTATCTACAAAGTCAATCTAAAGAATAAAATGTCAAGATTGGTAGACAATCCCACCAAGATGCCTCCCCAGGCAGAAATCGAATCGATCGAGGAACCCTATCTAAAACTAACCATTTTCACTCCCGCAGACTATGTAGGCTCAGCGATGTCGATCACGACTGAAAAGCGGGGAGATTTTATCAATATTGAGTATCTGGATCCAAAAAGGGTCATGATAACCTTTGAGATCCCGCTTTCGGAGATAATATCTGAATACCATGATCAGCTAAAATCCGTAACCCGAGGCTACGCTTCCATGGATTATGAGACTATCGGCTATCGCAAATCAAACCTGGTCAAAATGGATATCCTTTTGAATCAGGAACCAGTAGACGCGCTCTCCACCATTGTTCATCGGGATTATGCCCATCCGCGGGGAAAGCGACTGGTTGAAAAATTAAAAGAGGTCATTCCCCGACACCAGTTTGTGATCCCGGTCCAGGCCTCGATCGGAGCCAAGGTCATTGCCCGCGAAAACATTTCCGGCATCAAGAAAAACGTTCTGCAAAAATGCTACGGCGGAGACGTTACCCGCAAGAGAAAACTATTAGAGAAACAAAAAGCAGGCAAAAAGCGAATGAAACGCGTCGGAAAAGTTGATGTGCCGCAGGAAGCATTCCTCGCGATCTTAAGGTTAGGAAAATGACCTCACTTTACATCCATATCCCATTCTGCAAAAGAAAATGCAACTACTGCGACTTTGTGTCGTATGCGGGCAAAGAAGAGTTGATCGATGAGTATGTGGAGGGTTTAATTCGTGAATTCGAGCTCCTATTTTCTACTTTCAACTTTCTACTTGCCCCGAGCGAAGTCGAGGGGCTCTCTACTATCTATTTCGGCGGGGGCACTCCTACTCTATTAGAACCAGGACATTTCGAAAAAATCCTGGAAACCGTCCCACGTCCCCCGTCCCACGTGGAGATCACAATCGAATCCAACCCCGGCACAGCAGATAAAGCTAAGCTCAAAGAACTAAGAAAGCTCAGAATAAATCGAATAAGCATCGGTGTTCAGTCCTTTAATGATAAACATCTTCAAACCCTGGGCCGCATCCACAACTCAAAAGAAATTTTCAGATTTTATGATGACGCGCGCGCAGCTGATTTTGAAAACATCAATCTCGACCTGATCTTTGCCCTTCCCGATCAAACTCTGAAAGAATGGAAAAACGATCTCCAGACTGCGATTTCTCTGGAGCCTGAGCATTTGTCTGCCTACAATCTTCAAGTCGAGGCAGGGACGCCTTTCCATTCGCAAAAATTAGATCTACCAAGTGAAGAGAGTGAATTAAAAATGCATGAATACGCTATTGAGACCTTGACTGACAAAGGCTATAAACATTATGAGATCTCAAGCTTTGCCAAACCGGGTTTCGAGTGTAAACATAACATCAATTATTGGAAAAATGGAAATTATATAGGGATAGGAGCCGGCGCGCATTCGCATATTGACGGCAAGCGCTGGTCAAATCCTAATTCGATCGAGGAATATCTTACCTCAAGGAACCGAGAGTCTCAGGTTCCTTCAAGATCTGAAACAATTTTCCTCGGGTTAAGGCTCCTTGAAGGCATCTCAACGGATAACTTCCAGGATTTCGAAAAAGAATTAACTGAACTAATTGAATCAGGATTACTTATAAAAGAAAACTCTCATGTAAAATTGACCAGAAAAGGGCTTTATCTGGCCAACCTCGTGTTCGAGAAATTTGTTTAGTTCGGGGCTTGACACCCCTTCATAAAAATTGCTATAATTAGCACTCAGAAGGATAGAGTGCTAATCGATGATAACTCACGAACTTAACGAAAGAAAACAAAAAATACTGAACGCGATCGTCAGGGACTTCCAGTATACTGCGGAGCCGGTCGGGTCGCGCACTATTTCCAGAAGCTACCTGCACGAGCTATCGCCCGCTACCATCCGCAATGAGATGGCAGATCTGGAGGAAGAAGGCTTCATTGTCCAGCCTCACACTTCGGCCGGACGCATCCCGACGGACCGCGGCTACCGCTTCTATGTGGACAGACTGATGAAGGTCATCCATCCTTCCCATCGCGAAGAAGAAATGGTCAAGACCACCTTGCATATAAAAAGCGTTAACCTTGATGAAATCCTTCATCAAACGGCAAAACTTCTTTCTCACGCATTAGATTACTCCGCGATCGTCGTGAACCTAGGCTCCCATCGCCGGATCTTTTCTGCCGGGACCGCAAATCTTCTTCACCAGCCCGAGTTCCGGAACCTGGAGCAGATGCAGAAGATCCTGGAACTTTTTGAAGAGGAAGAGTTGCTGGCAGAGATCGTCGAGGGCTATTCCGCTCTGGATGAAGTGACCGTGCACATCGGATCAGAAAACAAGATCAAGGAAGTAAGGGCCTGCAGCATAGTGGTTTCAAGCTTTGAAATAGATCATGAAGTGGCCGGCGGGATCGGCCTGATCGGTCCCACCCGCATGTACTACAACAAGGCCACCTCCCTGGTAGATTATGTGGCAAAAGAACTGTCAAAGGTCCTTTCCAGAGGTGAAATATTGTGAGCGCAAAAAAGAAGGAAGAGAAACATGAAGAATTAGCAACCGTTTCCAAAGAATTGCCCCCTGAGAAATCAGAAACGGAACTCTTGAAAGAACAATTAGACGAGCAGAAAAACAAACTTCTGCGCGCTCTGGCTGATTTTGACAACTACAAAAAGAGAATGGTCATTGAGCGAGAACAGTTCGTTCAGTTCGCCAATGAGACCCTCATCTCTGAACTGCTTCCGATTATCGATGGTTTTGCCAGGGCCATGGACGCCGCGGAAAAGGTAAAAGCTGGAGAGGAAATGATCAAGGGCCTGGCCCTTATAAAAAAGCAATTCGAGGACGTTTTAAAGAAACATGGGGTTGAAGAGATCGAAGCCCTGGAAAAACCCTATGACGCGAATGTCCATGAAGCGATCTTACAAAAAGAACATGAGGGACCGGAGGGCGTGATCATCGAGGAGATGCAAAAGGGTTATGCTCTTCACGGAAGAGTTATACGACCTTCGATGGTTATTGTCAGCAAGAGACAATAAGCCCCTCATAAATTCGGGGCAAGGAGGAAAAAAATGGCACAGGAAAAAATAATCGGAATCGATCTAGGCACCACCAACAGCTGCGTGGCTGTAATGATGGGAGGAGAACCGACCGTCATCCCGAGCGCTGAGGGGGGCAGAATAACCCCTTCGGTAGTTTCCTTTCTAAAAGACGGATCACGGGTTGCGGGACAGGTCGCCAAGAGACAGGCCATCACCAATCCCGAACACACTGTCTCCTCGATCAAACGCTTTATGGGAAGAAGATTCAACGAAGTCCAACAGGAGTTAAAATATGTTCCTTTCCATATAATGGAAGGAGGAAAAGGAGAAGCGCGCATAAAGATCGAGGATAAATCCTATACCCCGCCGGAGATATCAGCCATGGTCCTGCAGAAGATGAAACAATCCGCAGAAGAATTTCTGGGAGAACCGGTCAAAAAAGCGGTTATAACCACCCCTG
>JAZFXQ010000167.1:0-3838 GCA_036448795.1 Candidatus Margulisiibacteriota bacterium
CTTTAAAGAATGAAGGAGTGGAGAGTATTATTGCCACGGCAGCAGTAGGTTCCATCAATCGCAAGATGCAGCCTGGGAACCTCGTTTTATTGACAGATTTTATCGATTTTACAAGAGGGAGAGAGGAAACCTTTACCGCGCATTCTTTTGTGGATGTAAGTCAGCCTTATAGTTCGCTCCTCATAAAGAAGATCTTAAATGCGGCAGTGAAGTTAAGAATAAAGGCCCATCCTGGAGCAACCTACGTCTGCACTGAAGGACCTCGCTTTGAGACAAAGGCTGAGATCAAAATGTTCGGTAAATTGGGGGCGGATGTGGTGGGAATGACCCAAGTGCCGGAAGTTGTATTGGCTGCTGAAGCATGTATTTACTATGCAGTAATTGGTGTGGTAACTAATTTTGCTGCTGGAATAAGCCCTAAAAAAATTTCCGCAGAAGAAGTGGTGAGGGTCATGGAAGATAGGAAAGAATCACTTTCTAAGCTTCTTGAACTGGTTATAAAGGCTTTGTAGCTTTTAGAATTCGATCTTTTCCATTCAGATCTTTAATGATCTTTATTTCTCCGTATTTCTTTGTATTTTCAGCTAATTCTTTTGCTTTTTCTCCTTGATCATATCCAATTTCTATCAACAAGAGACCCTTAGATTCTAAATGCCCTGGAGCATTTTCGATTAGCTTTTTAATATAATCTAGGCCATCTTCTCCACCGTCCAGGGCTTGTCTTGGTTCCCAATCTTTTACATCGGTCTGGAGTTTATCTATTTCGGAACTGCGAATATAAGGAGGGTTGGAGACGATAATATCTGCTTTTTCTTTTAGTGGCTCAAACAGATTTCCGACGATAAATTGACTGCGGTCGGTGACTTGGTGGTGTTCTGCGTTTCTTTGAGCGATTTTTATGGCTTCTGGTGAGGAATCTATTCCAATTACTTTTATGTTTGGGAGATATTTGGCCAGACTTATGGCAATTGCGCCGCAGCCTGTGCCGATATCGGCGATAAGGGGTGCGGAACGAAGGACGTGGGGCGATTTAACAGCATCTATAGCTACTTCCACAAGTTTTTCAGTTTCCGGTCGTGGGATTAGTACAGAGCGATCGACGTAAAAATCTAGCGACATAAAAGGTTGGTATCCCGTAATATATGCTACGGGTTCGTGTTTGCTGCGGCGCTGGATCAATCCTTTGAATCTGCTAAGCTCTTCATCGGTCAAAATCCTTTCATGATTTGTATAAAGCTCTATTCTTTTTAATCCAAGGGCATGTGCCAGGAGAATTTCAGCCTCAAGGTGGGGCCATTCGATTTTGAATTTCTTAAAATAGTCAGTGGTCCAATCGAGTATTTTGCCAATAGTCCAAGTCACTTAAGTTTTTCTAACTTGGCTACCCGGTCAGCAGTGGTCAGGGCAGAGATGATCTCGTTAATATCTCCATCCAGTACTTTATCCAAGCGGTAGATGGTAAAGCCGATGCGGTGATCAGTAATCCGGCCCTGAGGATAATTGTAGGTTCGGATCTTCTCAGAACGATCTCCAGTGCCGACCATTATCCTGCGGGCTGCTACCCGTTTTTTTCTTTCTGATTCTTCAGCAGCTTCCAGTAGTCTTGCGCGAAGCAGCTTCATGGCTTTTTCCCGGTTTTGGTGCTGGGAGCGTTCATCCTGGCAAGCCACTGCTACGCCGGTCGGGAGGTGGGTGATGCGCACCGCAGAGTCTGTTTTGTTAACATGCTGTCCGCCTGCTCCCGAAGCTCGATAAGTGTCAATTCTTAAATCCTTTTCATCGATCTTTAGATCAACATCTTCAGCTTCGGGAAGCACAGCTACCGTGGCAGCAGAGGTATGGATCCTTCCTCCAGATTCAGTCTCAGGAACACGCTGGACCCGGTGGGTTCCTCCCTCGTATTTGAGGCGGCTGTAGGCTCCCTTTCCAATTATATTGATGATCACTTCTTTATAGCCCCCCAAGCCGGTGGGATTGGATCCGATCAATTCCGTTTTCCAGCCCTGCCTTTCAGCATAGCGCAGATACATTCGAAGCAGGCTTCCGGCAAATAATGCGGCTTCTTCTCCGCCGGTGCCGGCCCTAACTTCCATAATAATATTTTTCTCATCAAAAGGATCTTTGGGAAGAAGCAGAATTTCAATTTCTTTTTCCAATCCCTTTTTTCTGTTTTCTAGCTTTTTTAGTTCAGCTTCGGCCAGGGCTTTCATTTCTTCTTCCCGGCTTAAAACTTTCGTATCTTCAATTTCTTTAATGGTTTTTTTATATTCCTCTGATTTTTCGAATAATCCCTTGAGGTCTCCCAATTCTTTGGAATAGGCCTGGAACTTTTCTCGATCAGAGATCACTTCCGGGGAACTCAGAAGTTTTTCCAGTTCATGATAGCGCTTTTCTACAATTTCTAGTTTTTCTAAAAGCATGGGAAACCTTATTTGGCGGGGTTACTTTTTCTTCTTCTTTTTCTTTTTGATCGGTTTTTTCTTGCGGGGGGTTATGCCGGCGTATTTCTTTTTGAATTTTTCCACGCGGCCTTCAATGTCCATCAGCTTTTGTTTGCCGGTAAAAAGGGGATGGCAGGCCGAGCAGATATCCACCCGGATGTTTTCCTTGGTGGAGCCTATCTCATGGGTTGCCCCACAGGCACAGGTGGCAATGGTTTTATAGTAATTAGGATGAATCTTTTCTTTCATAACAATGCTATTTTAACACGGGTTTTTCAATTTGTCCATGCCAGGCCAGACTGATAATTTTTGCGTAAGCCTTGAGCTTTTCTTTGTTAAAGATCTGGAAGGGGAGGACGAGGACAAGGATAAGCACAAGGATCAGGCGGTAGGCATGAAAAGCCAGCTCGCCGTAATGTTTTCGACAGAAATAGAGGCCGCCCTTGAAGCCCTCCACAAAGAGCTTCCCTTTAAAAACTCTCCGGCTGCTGTAGCCCCCATAATGCATTACTTCTGCCTGAGGCAAAAAGTAGATTTTCCAGCCGGCCTCTCGGATCCTCAAGCACCAGTCCAGGTCGTCATTGTAGAAGTATAAATTCTCGTCGAGAATTCCAACTTTGTCGATGACTTCTTTTCTGACTATGAGAGCGGCCCCAATCACAAAATCGACGGTAACCGGTTTATTTGAGCGCCAGAATCTTTTACCCAAAAGTCCTCCCTGGCGCTGGAGAGTGCCGTCAATATTCAGGAGTTTTGGACCGCAGGCCCCGGCTTCAGGATGGTTATCCATGAATTCCACCATTTTGTCTAAAGCCGAATCTTTCACGATCGTGTCATCATTTAAAAGCAGGGCATAGCGGGCATTATAATTTCTTAACCCCAGGTTGCTGGCTTTAATAAAGCCAAGGTTTTCCTGGTTTTCGATCAGGAACACCTGCGGGAAATTATTTTTGACCATTTCCTGCGAGCCGTCGGTTGAGGCATTATCGGATACGATGATTTCAAAGCTGATTTTATGGGTGTTTTGATAGATTGAAGCCAGGCATTCTTCAAGAAGTTTGCGGTTGTTTGTATTGACAATGATGATCGAAAGGTCTTTCATTGATTTAATTATAGCATGTTTACGGCAGTCTCCCGCCTTTAAAGCCTTTGCAGATAAAGATCTGGGTCTTTTCTGAAATATTTGAGTCTTTGATAAAAAGTCTCTTTTGGGGGTCGATTTTTACTTGTTTGAAAAGAAGCTTTAGTTTCTCATGAGTTTGAGGTTTACCAAAGGCAAAGTATAAAATGCTGTCTCCCTTCTTGAGCTTTGGCTGTCCCCAGATATCAAACTGTCTCCAAAGGCCTTTGGGCATGTGGACTTCGGTTTTTCCGTAAAAAGCCACCAAGCTGGCCAC
>JAZFXQ010000168.1:0-9798 GCA_036448795.1 Candidatus Margulisiibacteriota bacterium
AACTCCGCGATCTTATTGATCTTCTTAGCTGTCCGGGCTTTTTTGATCTTCTGATCCAAAACTATTAAATACTTCTTGATTTTCTTTAATTCAGCCCTCCTTTGCCCAAGCTGTGCAAAACCTGCTCCCGATATGCTTATTAGGAAAACAAAAACCAAAATCAAACCAATTATTTTCTTCATAAATCCACCTCCGTAATATATATATATAATACCAACATTTTTACTATTGTCAAGTCTAAATATTTACGATATAATATCCCCTTAATTAGCCGCATGATAAACCATAAGGAATTTGAAAAATACAAAGAACTTCTTAGAGAAAATGCACCCGAAGAATGCCAGGTCTGCGGCGGCCCTCTCATCCTTGAAAAAGTCAACCTGGAGGATTATCAGGGAGGCAAGCTCTACATGATGGAAAAGGTCCCGGCCTTTGTCTGCCAGAATTGCGGGGAGACCTGGGTCCCGGAACCCATCATGCGTGAATTTGAAAAAATGATCGAAATTACCAAAAACACAGTAAAAAACGAAAAGGAAGAAAGAAAAAGAAGAAATGAAAACAAAAAAGGAGCTAACATGGAAATAGAATTAGGAAAAGCCAAAAAGACCCGCCGAGCCTATGGATTCGATGAAATTTCCCTGGTTCCCTCAATCGTCACCATCAATCCGGATGATGCCGTCGTTTCGGTCAAGATCGGAGGCAAGAAATTTGAGGTCCCGATCATTGCCTCAGCCATGGATGGTGTGGTGAACCCCAAAACCGTAATTCTCATGAGCAAGCTCGGGGGACTGGGGGTTCTTAACCTGCAGGGGGTCTGGAGCCGATATGATGATGCAGATAAAGTCCTGGAAAAGATCGCTTCGGTAAGTAAAGAAGGATATGTTTCCCTCATGCAAAAGCTCTATCAGGAGCCGATCAAGAAAAAATTGGTAACAAAACGGATCAAAGAGATCAAAAAGGGAGGCGGAATCGCCGCGGTTTCTTCCATCCCCCAGGACGCCCTGGAGCTTGGACCGGTTGCCCGTGATGCAGGCGCAGACATCTTTGTTCTTCAATCAACCGTTATTTCCACAAAACACAAATCTTCAACCTCTGAAGCATTGGACATCAAAAAGTTTTGCACAACCATGAAAGTTCCGGTCCTGGTCGGAAACTGTGTAACATATGAAGTGGCTTTGACCTTGATGGGTACCGGCGTAGCTGGAGTGTTAGTTGGAATTGGTCCTGGAGCGGCCTGCACCTCTCGAGGTGTTTTAGGTGTCGGAGTGCCCATGGCAACAGCTATTGCAGATTGCGCAGCTGCCCGAGACGCATATTTTAAGGAAAACAATATCTATGTGCCAATTATTGCTGACGGTGGAATGGCGGTTGGCGGAGACATCTGCAAAGCTATTGCCTGCGGAGCAGACGCGGTCATGATCGGTTCCCCCATCGCTCGAGCAAAAGAAGCCCCTGGACGAGGATTTCACTGGGGAATGGCCACTCCTTCCCCCACTCTTCCGCGAGGATCAAGGATCAAAGTCGGAACGCTTGGAACACTTAAAGAGATCCTTCTGGGACCGGCTAAATTTGATGACGGTTCAATGAACCTGGTTGGAGCCCTTAAAACTTCCATGGGGACCCTGGGTGCAACCAGCCTAAAAGAAATGCAGCAGGTGGAAGTGGTGATTGCACCGTCAATTCTCACAGAAGGCAAGGTTTTT
Source organism: Candidatus Margulisiibacteriota bacterium (assembly GCA_036448795.1). GTDB lineage: Bacteria > Margulisbacteria > WOR-1 > O2-12-FULL-45-9 > O2-12-FULL-45-9 > JAZFXQ01. The sequence continues at coordinate 1,704 of JAZFXQ010000168.1, forward strand.
CAGAAGGCCCAGCAACTCGGAATGTATAAATAATGCAAAAACATGATCTAGTTGTAGTTCTTGACTTTGGCGCTCAGTACTCGATGCTGATCGCCAGACGAGTGCGCGAATGCAATGTTTACTGCGAGGTTTTGCCTCACGATGTATCGGTTGCCGAACTCAAGCAAAGAAAAGCAAAAGGGATCATTATTTCCGGCGGACCCGCTTCGGTCTACGAAAAAGGGGCTCCCAAAGCCGATCCCGAACTCTGGAATTGCGGGATCCCCATCCTGGGGATCTGCTATGGTCTTCAGCTCATGGCCAAAAAGCTCGGCGCAGAAGTAAAACAGGAAAACAAAAGGGAATACGGCAAAGCAGGCTTGACCATTGACGACAAGACCAGCATCTTCGCCGGACTTCCAAAACAGATCCAGAGCTGGATGAGCCATGGCGACACGGTCCTAAGCCTTCCCAAAGGATTTAAGCAGCTGGCTCATACCGCGAACACTGAGTTTGCCGCTATCGGGAACCAACATCAAAAATTATTCGGGGTGCAATTCCATCCCGAAGTCGTACATACCCCAAAAGGAATTGAGATCCTCAAGAATTTCGTATATATAATCTGCGGTTGTAAACCAACCTGGACTACAACCAGCTTTATCAAAGAGGCAGTTAAAGAAATCCGTCAAAAAGTCGGAAAAGAAAAAATACTGTGTGCCTTATCCGGGGGAGTCGATTCGACCACTATTTCAGCCCTGGTTCACAAAGCAGTTGGCAAACAGTTGATCTGCATGTTTATCGACCAGGGCTTCATGCGCAAGAACGAAGCCAGGAAAATCAACGAACTCTTCACTCGGAAATTTGAAATTAATTTTATACATATCGATGCTTCCAAAAGATTTTTCGAGAAACTCAAAGGGGTAAAAGATCCCGAAAAAAAGAGGAGAATTATCGGGGAGAACTTTATCCGCACCTTTGAAGAAGAAGCCAAAAAACTCGGGAGCATTCCCTTTTTGGCCCAGGGCACCATTTATCCGGATGTGATCGAAAGCGCGGTTCCCGGAACTCTCACCGGAAAACCCAAAAAGATAAAAACCCATCACAATGTTGGAGGCCTTCCCGAAAAAATGGGATTTAAATTAGTGGAACCAGTGCGGCTTTTATTTAAAGACGAAGTAAGAGTACTTGCCAGAGAACTTGGGGTCCCGGAAGACATCGTCACACGACAACCCTTCCCTGGACCGGGTTTATCAATTCGAATCATCGGAGAAGTCACTCCAGAAAGAGTAAGAATCCTACAAGTTGCAGATGATATTGTGGTTTCTGAGATCAAACAAGCCGGGCTTTATAAAAAGCTCTGGCAGTCCTTTGCCGTGCTTCTTCCCATCCGAACGGTCGGGGTCATGGGTGATAAAAGAACTTACCTTAATACCGTTGCTATTCGTGCTGTAAACTCAACCGATGCCATGACCGCAGACTGGGCAAGATTGCCTTATGATCTACTGGAAAAGATTTCCAATCGGATCGTGAACGAGACCCCAGAAGTCAACCGGGTAGTCTACGATGTTTCCTCCAAGCCCCCCTCGACCATTGAATGGGAATAATTTGAAATTTCCCCTTTAATCCCCCGATAATTAAACAGAATGATCGATCTAGCTGTAACTTTATCAACGGTGGCCATAAGCGGAACTAAAAAATCCGAAAACAAAAATGGATTTCCTTTAGAATATTTTGTTTTTACGGAAGGCCCCCTTACCATAAATCCGCATCCCTTCGGATCACTCGGCCCTCATCTCACTTACAAGCCTCATCTCTATTACAAAAAATCTCAAGAAGCGGGAGAGCATGATATTGTTCGCCTTAACCAACGCAAGAACATAAATGAAGAAAGCTGGATACATGCAGATGGAACATGGTTTGAAGCTGGAATTCATGAAACAAAAGGTACCACTGAAATAGATCCAAATATATTCGAATATTTGCTCGCTAATCTTTCACGCTCAACAAAAAGCATCAGTTTCTATCACAATCATCCTTACCATCACGATGAGAGTAAACCACATTTAACTAGTCATTTTGTCTCTATTGCGGAATGCCCTGCCTACAATGATCTAGAAATTGCTGAGGAAAGAATAACCGAAGTAAGAAGTAGATTCCCTAAGACTAATGTGGATTATCGAGTTGTCACCCCAAGCGGTGTTTATATTTTAAAGTTAAAAAACGAAGAATATTATAGGACTCAGCCTTATCATTATGCCCAAAATAAGAGGCTCATTGATGAATTGATCTATCTAAAGACCGATTGTCCATCCGGATTAAGACAGATCTTGGGGCTGAATAAAAACGCAAGCATGGCCGAAGAAAATAAGGCCTTTTGTAAATATTTAAATGAACGCCAGATGGCCTGGGAATTCAGTTTTGTTCCTATTGGTTTTTAACCGAGATCGAATGCGGACAAGAATATGAAAGGATCCCAATAATGTAGCGGCAGTCTTTAGACTGCCATATTATTTATTTAAAATAAAATTTAAGTCAACTTTTCTCCTCAGAGCATACGAATCGTAAAATGCATTTAAATCTATTACAAACGATCCTTGATATGGATATTTTCTAAAATCATCAACTAGCTTCTTTCTAACTGGATTTTCAAAAATATAACCTGCAACATCATTAATATATTTCCTCTTCCTCAAAACATGATCAAAGAAGCTCCTTTGCCATAACTGCTTACCAAATCGCTGTTTAAAATAATAACCACTTTTCTGCTTAAATATTTTTATACACTTCATTAGATTTGCTTCTTCATCACCAATTAATAATAAATGTAAATGGTCTGGCATAAAACAATAAGCATATATAGAACAAAAGAAACGATCCGCTTCTTGCTTTAAATTGCATAGAAGCTTGCCAACAATTTCTGCATCTTTGAAATAAATTTGTTTATCAAATGTACAAATCGTAATAAAATATACATAACTGCCCATATAATTAAAATCTTTAATTCTGATTCTTTTTCTTTTGAATTCTTTATTCATTTCCATGGTTAATATTTGGCGATCTAAAGATCGCCGCTACATTTTTCCTCCCACCTTTTGTCTGGCCCTCTGATGTTCAACCCCGGTCCTTGAGAAGATATGGGAGCCATCTTCCTTTGCCACAAAGTAGCAGTAATCCGTATCCGCAGGATAAACCGCGGCTTTAATTGATTCGATCCCCGGATTGCAGATCGGACCCGGTGGGAGCCCCCTGTTCTTATATGTATTATAGGGATGATCTATTTCCAATTGATCCAGGTAGACTATCTTGGTCGGCCTCTCCAGAGCATATTTAATAGTAGGACAGGCAGCCAGATACATGCCCAGATCCAGACGGTTATGGTAAACCGAGGCAATGATGGCCCTTTCTTCAGGTTTCTGATCTTCTTTTTCGATGATCGAAGCCAGGGTTATGATTTCAAACTGGTTATACTTGGTATCTTTTTGGGCCTCTTCCCAGAAAGGCAGGACCACTTTTTCAAAGCGCATAATCATCACCTCTACCAGATCCTCGATGGGCGCTTTCTCAAAAAACCAGTAAGTGTCAGGATAGAGGTATCCCTCCAGAGATTCTGTCGGAACATACTTAAAAAGAGCCCAGTGTCTCTCTCTTAAGGATTCCGTTATGCCCTCCTTGGTCAAAGCTCGAAATTTCTCATAATCCTTTACCCCGTTCTTATTCAAGACCTCCCCCATCTTATAGATCGAGGTCCCTTCCGGAAAGGTGACCCAGACCCGTTCTGGCAAAGGAACGTACACATCCCCCTGTTTTAACCTAAGCAGTACTGCGATAAGCGGATCCGAAGGAGAAAACTTATATTTCCCGGCCTGGATATTTTTTGAGATCCCCAGCAGGCGTGCGGCAAATGCAAAACTGCTTTGCGGCTTCAAGATCTCATTGTTTTCAAGAATGGATCGAATGCGCTGGGTCGAAGCACCCTTTGGAATAAGGATCGAGAGAGTTGATCGATCAAAGGGATTAGCAGCCTGGAAAAGGGAAGCCGCAAACAATACAACCAAAATCCCAAATCCAAATGTCAAAATCCAAACAATGTATTTTTTGTTGATCATTTGCGTTTACGGTCGAGATAGCCCTGGAGAATATAGGCGGCTGCGGATTTGTCGATCACCTTTTTGCGCTTTTCTCTGGAAAGACCGGCTGAGATCAGTGTTTTCTCAGCTTCGACCGTCGTCAACCTTTCATCCCAGGTACTGATCTTGATCTTGAAAGCATTTTTCAGGGCCTCCACAAATTCCAAAACCTTCCGGGCCTGCACCCCGATCTCTCCGGCCATGGTCTTGGGCAGACCCACCAGGATCTCATCCACCCCACCATATTTCTTGATGATTTTGTTTAACTCATTTATATCCTGTTTAAAACTCTCTCCCTTTCCAATTACAGCCACAGCTTGCGCGGTCAATCCGAGGGGATCGGAGATCGCAACTCCAATTCGTTTTTCTCCGAAATCTATTCCTAGTATCCTCATATTACTTCCCAAGCATCTCGAGCACTTTATCAAAAGCCTCTATTATTCTGGTCGGATCCTTTCCCCCACCCTCCACTTTATTTTCTCTTCCTCCGCCTTTGCCTCCCACCACAGCTGTGAACGCTTCGGCTATTTTTTTGGCAGAATTTCCTTTGTTCACTAAATCCTGGGTTACAGTAACAAGAAAGATGAGCCTTCCTGGAAAAGAAGAAGCTAAAACCATTATACAAGACTTGCTCTCTTTCTGGACGGTATCCGAGATCGCCCGGAGCATCTCCATATTATATTCCTTGAATTCACGAACCAGAACCTTCAACTCGCCCAGAGCAGCCATTTCCGAAACATATCCCGAAGCTTCCTTAATAACGCTCTTTAATTTTAACTCCCTGATTTCTTTCTCGGCTTTTACGAAGCGCTCCTTTAACCAATCGACCCTTCCCTCCAGGTGTTCTAAAAATTTCCTTACGTTGACCGAATCCTGGTTGTCAACCGCATTCGTCAGGCTTTCGAGCTCGGTGATCTCGATCTCAAAGATCCTGGTTTCTGTAAATGTTTCACCACCCAGTTTTCCCTTTTCGATCTGGAGTACCCTGTATTTTCTGATGAGCTCGGAAGCTTCATCTCGAAGGGATTTCGCTTTATAGATCACGTGGAGTTTGGCCGCCTGGCCTCCAACCGCTTCGATCCTTCTTATGCCTGCCCCCAGGGCGCTTTCGGAAACGATTTTAAAAAATAAGATTTCACTAGTTGATTTGAGGTGAGTCCCGCCACAAAGCTCTAAACTGTAATCTCCGATTTTTAAGACCCTTACCTTCTCCCCGTATTTCTCGCCAAAGAGGGCGATCGCTCCCATTTTCAAAGCATCTTTGTAAGACTTTTGCAACGTTTCCACTTTTAGTTTTTCTTTTATTTTTTGATTAACAATTGCTTCGACCTTCTCGATCTCAGCATGGCCCATCGCGGCAAAGTGACTGAAATCGAACCTTAACTTATCCGGCCCGACATACGACCCGGATTGCTTAACATGCTCTCCCAGCACCTCCCTTAAAGCCTTATGCAGTAAGTGGGTGGCAGTGTGATGGATTTGAGTGGCGGATCTCTTTGAGATGTCGATAGTGGCTTTGACCTTCATCTTCTCTTTTAACCCATCCGTATCATCTACTTCATGCACAATTGTACCTTTTTGGGTAATTAAAGCATCAACCACCCTTACCTCTTTTGAATCTGACGTGATTATTCCAGTATCCCCTACCTGTCCACCACTTCCACCATAAAAAGGTGTCTTTTCAAGAATTACAAATTTCTCTTTAGGGAAAATTGCTAAAATCTTTGTGTCTTCAGATGTTTTTTCATAACCGGTAAACTTGGTCGCTCCGAACCGGTCTAGGTCCAGGGCCTCGAGCTTTTTCTTTTCAGCTGGAATACCTGCCTCCCGGGCACGCTCCCTCTGTTTTTCCATCTCTTTCTCAAAACCCTTTTCATCAAGTTTAAAACCCTGCTCCCCGGCAATTTCTCTCGAGAGCTCAATCGGGAAGCCATAGGTGTCGTGGAGCTTGAAAACAGTCTCTCCGGGTATGACTTTGTCCTGCTTGTGTTTTTCCATGACCTCTCTGAATAATTCCATGCCCTGCTCCAGGGTTGAGAGAAAGTTCTCTTCTTCTGCATTTATGATCCGAGAAATAATCTTATCTTTCTGAGAGAGTACTGGATAAGCATACTTCATCAGGGCCACGACTTCCTGTGAAAGCAGATAAAGAAAGGGTTCTTCGATCCCCAGAAGCTTTCCGTGTCGAACCGCTCTCCGAATCAGGCGGCGAAGCACATATCCGCGTCCGGTATTATCCGGGACTACCCCATCGCTTATCAAATGGGTGACTGCACGAACATGATCGGCAATAATGTTGAGAGAACGCTGTGAGGGTGAAGGCTGTTTTGTGTATCCTTTTATCTTATCTATGATCGGAACAAACAGATCCGTTTCGAAATTTGAGTCAACCCCCTGCAGGATAGAAGCGATCCTTTCCAGCCCCATCCCGGTGTCTATCCCCTTTTTCTTTAAAGGGATCAACTCCCCCTTCTCATTTCGATCATATTGAATAAAGACCAGGTTCCAGACTTCCAGATAGCGATCACAGTCACAGCCCGGTTTGCAGTCGGGTTTGCCGCACCCTTTTTCCGGCCCAAAATCATAATAAATTTCAGAACAAGGCCCGCACGGACCGGTCGGTCCGACTGCCCAGAAGTTATTATCTTCACCCAGACGACAGATCTTTTCCGAAGGAAGGCCAATGCTCTTATTCCAGATATCAAAGGCTTCATCATCTTTTTCGTAAACTGCAACTAAAAGCTTGTCCACGAACAGCTTATATTCGTTCACTAACAGCTCCCAGGCATACTGAATGGCTTCCTTTTTGAAGTAGTCGCCAAAAGAAAAGTTGCCCAGCATCTCAAAAAAGGTGTGATGCCGGGCGGTCTTGCCCACATTATCAATATCCACCATGCGCACGCACTTCTGCACAGTCGTCGCCCTTTTGTATTTGGGCTTTTCCTGGCCGAGGAATATAGGTTTGAACTGAAGCATCCCCGCCAGGGTAAGCAGTACGGTGGGATCAGTGGGAATCAATGACGCTCCCGGAAGGATCTTGTGCCCCTTGCCTTCAAAGTACTTTAAGAATTTTTCTCTGATCTCAGCGCTTTTCATTCAGGACTTTCTCCACCATCTTTCGAATTTTTTCCTGGACCTCATCGATCTCTTTGCCCTCTGTGTTAATGATCTTGATCCTTTCCGTATCACCCTTAGCGATCTCTAAATATTTCTCCCGGACCTTTTTGTGGAACTCGATCTTTTCCTTTTCAAAACGGTCCAGGGAACCCAGCTCGGTAACCCGTTTGATCCCCCTCTCAGGAGAAACATCCAGGAGGATGGTCAGGTCCGGGATCAAACCCTTAGATGAGATCATACAAATATATCTTACCAAATCCTCAGGGAGACCGCGGCCGCCGATCTGATAAGCCAGGGTCGAATCCGTAAAGCGGTCTGAAATCACGATCTTCCCCTGCTTTAGCGCCGGCAGGATGATCTTGTTCACATGCTCGGAGCGGTCCGCCGCAAAAAGATAAACTTCAGTGTTTTCGCTCAAAACGCTTTCCGGATCAAGGAGCAGTTCACGGATATGCTTGCCAAGCTGGGTCCCTCCCGGCTCATGGGTCAGAATGACTTCATGGCCTTTGCCTTCAAGATAATTCTTTAACCTCTTGGAGTGGGTCGATTTTCCACACCCCTCCGGACCTTCGAAGGTGATGAACATTGTTTTAGCCTCCCAGTAAGCTGAATCCCAGTTGGAACTCCCTGCGCAAAGAACGATACTTGAGCATTAAATTATAGCAATGCATCCTGAAATATAAAGCGTAATCCAGATCTTCCTGCTGCCAGGTATCAATAAAATGGGATGTGGAAATGCCCACCCCGGTTTCTCCGAGCACAAAGAACAGATCAGACATCAAACGGTCCGAAGAACTAAAACGATACATCTCAAAATTAAAAGGGCTCCCTCCCCTCGCCATAAAATAGTGCAGATAACCCAGTCCCAGAGA
>JAZFXQ010000169.1:0-8512 GCA_036448795.1 Candidatus Margulisiibacteriota bacterium
AATCCCTTTTACATCGTAGCTTTTAACCAATTGGACTAGTTTGTCATCAAATTCTTTTCCGCGCGGACTGTATCCGGCCGGCGCATCCGGAGTGAGCCGATGCGACATGTCCGCCGAGGCAATTATCGCCACATTTTTATTTAATCGCTTGATGGTCCCTGCCAGAGACTTCCCAAATTCAAACAATTTACCAAGCGTCATGAAGGCGATCGCAACCGGAAGAACCGGCTTTTTTATTCCCGCAGCCTGGGGAAAGTAAAGCGGGACAAGGGCTCCGTGGTCTAAAAGGGTCTCGGGACAGCTCGAAGCAAAATCGCAATCCTTTATGATCGCTAGACCGAACTCCGGATCGCCCTTAAAATTAAAAATCGGCTTTCCCATTCCAAACATGCTGAAGCTTCCCTCAAAAACATGACTGGTGTAAATCGGGACCGATGCCTGTCCTACCAGACCGTGAGGGGTAATGACCACCAGGGTCTCAAAATCTTTCCCCTTCATCCGACGGGAAATCTCTTCCAAACCTTTTTTGCTTTGCTCGGCTTCTTTAATCCGTCCCCGGCCGATTTCCGGGATAAGGATCGGCGGATGGGGCATGATTGCACCAAAGACTATCTTTCCCATTTTTTTCTCTCCTACAAACGTTCAACAGTGTAACAATTTATGCTATAATAGTCAAACTCTAATGTCTCTTAAAATCAGCATTTCCGGAGTTCGCGGATTAGTCCCCGAAACCTTAACCCCTGAAGTTTGCTTGGATTTTGCCAAGGCTTTTGGAACCTATCTCTCTGAGAAAAACCCTCAATCCATCCCTAAAATCGTGGTAGGCACTGACCCCCGTTCTTCCTCTGAATCCATAAAGGAAATCGTTTTTTCGGGATTGCTTTACGCCGGTTGCAAAATTGTGGATCTTGGGATTTGTCCCACTCCCACCGTAGGAATTATGCTGCGAGAGTTGGAGGCTTCCGGCGGAATGATTATTACCGCCTCTCATAATCCTCTTCCCTGGAATGGATTAAAGTTCCTACGTGGAGATGGAATCTTTCTGAATGAAGCTCAAGCCCAAAACTTGATCGACATTTACAACGCGAAAACATTTAAAAAGGGAAAAGCTGGAAAGCTCGCATCTAACTCCTCCGCAATTGATACCCATATTAAAAATATTTTAAAAACTATCAATCCCCGCTCAATCCGTCTAAAAAAAATCAAAGTCGCAGTTGACTGCTGCAACGGAGCCGGCTCGAAAGCAAGCCTCAAGTTGCTCGAAAAACTTGGCTGTCAAATAGAAGCTATAAACTGCAACCCTTCTCTTCCCTTTCCCCACCCCCCCGAACCTCTTGCAGAAAATTTGGGTGATCTATCCAAGTTGGTAATAAGTAAAAACGCACAGATCGGCTTTGCTTTTGATGCGGATGCGGATCGTTTGGCCATCGTTTCTGAAAAAGGAAAACCGATCGGTGAAGAGCTGAGCCTGGCCCTGGCGGTTAAATTTATATTAAACAAACACCGCCGTGGCAGTCCCAAAAAGAAAATTGTGATTACCAATCTCTCAACCACAAAGGTAATCGATGATATTGTGCGCGACTTCGGCGGAACCGTGATCCGCACCAAAATCGGAGAAGTACATGTTGCAGAAGAGCTAAAAAAACTGAAAGGATTGATCGGGGGAGAAGGTAATGGAGGAGTGATTTATCCTCCGGTGGGTTTCAATCGTGATGGATTAACCGCTCTGGCCCTGGTCTTGAGCCTGATGGCTCGCTCCGGCAAAAAAATATCCGAGCTGGTTTCCGAAATCCCCTCTTATTATATGACAAAAACCAAGATCGCCTGCAAGGACCATGACCAGGCGGAAGATTTCATTAAAAAGGTCAAAGAACATTTCAAAGGAAAGGATCTTATCTTAACCGACGGGGTCAAAGCGGTCCTGCCTTCTGGCTGGGTGCATGTCCGAGCCTCAAACACCGAACCGGTTATCCGCGTTATTGCTGAAGGCGGGCAAAAAGAAGAAGTGGAAAACTTAGTCCGCCAGATCCTCGAAGCGCTCGACCAAGCTTGACTTGGGAATATCCAAAAACCTTGCTACTTGGGAGATCTCCCTATTCGATTTTTCTAACACGAGATTGTAGAGCACTTTCTCAAATCTTTTTTTGGCTTCTGCCAGGCCCAGATTCTCGCCATGACTCTTTTTTATGGAAGTTTGAAGGATACCCTTAAAATCAAGAGGGAAATTTTTAAGTTCCAGGCTTTCTGCTGAGGCTTCAAGAACCGCTTCCTGGATCATTCTCTCAAATTCCAAATAATTTCCGGGATAGTCGTAAGCAACCAGGAACTCAAGAACCTCGGTCGAGATAAATCTTACCTTCTTGTTAAATTTGGTGGATGATCGTTTTAGATATAATTCTAACAGATAAGGGATGTCTTCCTTCCTCTCGCGCAGGGGTGGAATCTCTATCCAGGCATACTTTTTGATTTTGGATTTTTGAACCGCGTTCTTATCGCAGATCCCGATTACCGCTCGAATGCTTTTGTCGATTTTGCCCTTTCGTTCTGCAAAGAAATTAAAAGTGGTCTGTTTAAAGATCTCATCTAGATTTTCAAGGTTTTCAAGATAGATTGTGCCGTACAGCTCTTTCTCGTTTTGCAGGGAGGAGGCCTCCGGCAACCCCATCAATTCCTGAAGAGTGGCCCAGAAATGCGCTTCAAGGGATCCTCCCCGAAAGGAAGACAAATCGATCTTGGCCAGTTTTCTCTCCTTTTTAGGTCCATTGATGTGAATGAATTCCGCTACGTTTTCTTTTGGAATCCCCAGCTCACCATAGAGCATGATATCCTTGGCGCCTTCTAGGGCCGCCTGGATCTCGGCAAACATTTTTTTTAAATGAGGACTTTCCCCGCGGAGCCATTCCATTCCTTTTGCCCAGCGCAGTTTTATCTCTTCCCTGGAAAGGTTTTTCTCGACTGCTTCCCTGAGATGTTGCGCATGGATCGGTTTTCGTAAAAATTCAGAAACGCCCAGCTTGGTGGCTGAAACCGCAAGGGGGATGCTTCCCGAAGCTGAGAGCATAATGACTTTAAGCGTAGGCTGCAACTCCTTAAAAACTTGCAAGCCGTCTTTTCCCTTCAGGTCGAAATCTATCACTATCAGATCGGGCATTTTCTTTTCCAAAAAAGCAGCTGCCCCTGCACCATTTCCCACCGTTTCTAGGCTGTACTCTTTTTCGAGCACCTCCCGAACAGCGCCTTCAGTCTTGGAATCGTCTTCGATCAATAAAATTGTTTTCTTCATTAATTTTGAGTTTATATTATACCAGTCCCTGACTGACCGGTAAAGTGACCATAAAAGTGGTCCCTTTGCCCACTTTACTTTCTACATCGATATATCCCTTATGCCCATCCACAATGTTGTGGGAAATAGTAAGCCCTAGACCGGTTCCGCCGTACTTGGTGGTAAAAAACGGATCAAATAATTTTTTCAGCATTTCTTCCGGCATGCCATGCCCGCTATCCGAGATCTTGATCTTAACATTTTTGAATGTATCGTCGATCTTCTTTCCGGAGAGGGTCGAAATTTCCAGTTCTCCTCCGTTGGGCATGGCCTGAATAGCATTTAAAATTAAATTCGAGAAAACCTGAGAAATCTGACTACGGTCGAGCTCAATTGGAGGAAGTGAAGAATAATTGGTGACAATTTTGATTCCCGCTTCTTCGGCCTGATCTTTAAAATATTTCAAATTTTCCTTCAAAACGTCATTTATCTGGACCCCTTCAAAATTGAGAGCGGCGGCCCGGGCAAATCCAAGAAGGCTCTCTACGATCCGGTCAATCCGGTTGATTTCCCTGGGCATTATCTCCTGGAGTTTCTTTCTATAGGCCGGATCATCAAATTTTCCAGGGAGAAGCTGAGAAAGCACCTTCATGGAAGAAAGTGGATTTTTTATCTCGTGGGCCATGCCAGCCGCCATGGTAGCCAAAGCCGAAAGTTTATCCGCCTGCCTGACTTTGCTTTCAAGCTCCTTAACTTCAGAGATATCCTGAATGGTCAGCAATGCCCCGATTTTCTTTCCTGGATGATCGCGGAGCACGGTTGAAGAAAATGAAACCGGCACCAGCCCTCTTTCAAGAGAAGCAATGCTTGATTCAAAATTCACATATCGCTTGTCTTTCAAAGTATTCTCGACGACCTTGGTGATTTCCCCTTTCTTTCCCCAGAGTTCTTCGCAATCTTTTCCCAAAACCTCAGAAGCTTTCTTTCCCGTGATCTTTTCCGCCATATTATTGAAAGTAACAATTCTTCCCCGGGTATCCGCGGTCAACACTCCGCTTACCATGGACTGCAGGATCTCTTCGCTGTAATCTTTCATGTTCACCACTTCGTTATAAAGCCGGGCGTTATCCAGGGCAACCGCAGTCTGGTTGGCCAGAGTGCTTAAGAACCCTATGTCTTCCGTGGTAAAGATATCTCCTGAGAGTTTATTTCCCAAAACAATGATCCCGATTAATTCTTCCTTTGAAATAATCGGGACCCAAATGGGAATTTCCAGCCGCTCAATCTCATCCCGGACTTCTTCTAAACTCCGGCGTTTAACCTCGCCTGTTTTTCCAAGAGCCTGCTGTCGGCTGATTTCATCTTCAATTTCATCTTCAAATAAAATATCCTTGGCAGCCGAAAGCCAGGAAACAATCGGGCTTTTTAGATCGATTTCTATTTTTTTATAACGCGGAAGAGAAAGAGAAACCGAACGAAAATGTTCCTTCTCCAGCAAAAGGAAGGAAATCTCAGCAACCTTCATGGTATCGATAAATGAAGAGACAATAAGTTTGGATAGTTCTTCAAGTTTTATGACCGATGCAATTCTGTGGCTGATTTTCCGAAGGGTTTTCTGATAATCATAGCGCTCGCGGAAAAAGAGCCGGTCGGTTAGATTTTGGAAGCTCCTCACCAGGGGCTGGTAGAGAACCGCGATTAAGAGCGCGGCTGCGGCCGTAATGATCAGAGAGGTATAGCCCGCAACTTGTCTAAAAAATGTTTCAGAAATGATAACTGCCAAGGCATACAGGGCCAGAATCAAAGCCGTAACACTTGTATACACAAAGCCTTTTTGAAAAATGATTTCGACACTCATTAAACGATGCTTTAAAACAGCGTAAGCGACCAGGGCGGCTTCAGGAAGAGCAAAATAAAGGGCCGGCTCAATAAATCTATAGTTTTGAAAGAGGGCCGGAAATACTATATTTGCTGTAAAATTCGGCACACCGATGATCAGGAAGCTGAAGAATACATATCTTATCTGTGTTTTTTGCAGTCCGGAAGAAAGTCTATGCTTATGAATTAAAACTGCAAAAGCATAGCTTACAAAAAGCGCACAATAAATCGCAAAAAATGGAAAAAGCGGACCAAAAACCACCTCTCTTCCCCAAGGCCTAAAAGCAATATCTCTTACCATAAAATCAGAAAACAAAGTCAAGACAGATAAAACGATCCCCGGAATAAGGACAATAAGTTTCTGAACTAAACTAAGCTTTGGTTTTTCAAATGGAAAAAAGCTTGCGAAATAGAAAAGCGGAATCATGAGTAAAAATGTGCTGGCATAAATAAATTTCGCACCCAAGAGAATGGAAGTAAAAAGCTCGGCCTCAAACAATACGGCTGAAAAAAAGACCATTCCTCCGGTAAGGAAAACCAGAAACATATAAGAAACGTTTATCTTATTTCTTCGATTATAACTATAAACAATGATGCCCAGTAGAATGTGACCGAGGGTAATATAATAGAGCGGAAGAAACCCGCCCTTATCCATAAGCAAATAATAAATTGTTCCAACTATTGCGGCTACTGCGGTCAGGAAATAAATGCCTCGTGACAGGAAATTCTCAATAATAACAATTATAAGCCAATCCGGAAGGAGAATCAATTATTATGCGGCTGAAATTTTATCCGGGATTTTTTATCTTTGGCGAGAAAGAAGGTTTTTTTCGACCAAAATTAATTCCTCTTTGGTGTTCACACCCAAGGCCTCAGAAGGATCCTCAGCGCGGAAGGCATAGACCGGACGCCCTTTTCTTTTCAGGATCTCCAGGGTATCGGTTAAATAATACTCCTTTTGCACGTTCTCTGGCCGCACTTCAGCCAAGGCCTCAAAAAGGGCATCATTCTCAAAGCAAAAAGTGCCGGTGTTAATTTCTTTGATTTTTAACTCCTCGCAAGAAGCATCTTTCTTTTCTACGATTTTTATAATCTCTCCCTGCTCGCTTCTTACGATTCGACCATAATTTCCAGCATCTTCTAACTCAGCAGTCAGGTCAGTGGCAGCCGCTTTATGCTTGAGATGAAAATTTATAAGCTTTCTTAAAATTGATTCTGAAAGAAGGGGAACATCCCCGGCTAAAACCAATACCGTTCCGGAGAAATCCTCCAGATAGGGTTTAACTTGCATAACTGCATGACCGGTTCCAAGCTGCTCCTCCTGAACAACAAATTTTAGATCCCGATCTTTATAATAATCCATAATCAAATCTCTTTTGTGGCCGACCACCAGATAAGTTTGCTGAGGGGCCAGCTTCTTGACCGTCTCCAGCACATAGGTCAGCATTGGCTCTCCCAGAATTTCATGAAATACCTTGGGCAGATCGGATTTCATGCGGACCCCCTTTCCTGCCCCTAATACTATTACCGCCAAATTGTGCATGATAGTATTATAAGTTATTGTGTGAGTGTTGACAAGAATCCGCATAATCTGATATAATCAATCTTTGTTGCGCAAGGAGATTTTGGGTTATTTGGTTACCTGTTCCGCTTACATTATATGAGTTAGATAACGCACCAAGACTTTCTTGACAAAGTCTTGGTTTTTTTATGCCTAAAAGAGGGAGGTGAAACGTGGTTAAGTCTTTATACGTGGGCAATTTGCCGTGGAATATCAGCGAAGAGGAACTTCGCCAAGCATTTGAAGCCCACGTATCTGTAACTTCAGCTCGCATTATAACCGAGCGCGAAACCGGCCGCTCCCGCGGTTTTGGATTCGTAGAAGTCGAAGATAACGATGCTCCCAAGGTCATCAAGGAGATGAACGGCTTTCAGCTGAGTGGAAGGTCTTTGATCGTAAATGAGGCCCGCCCCAAGGCGGCAAAGGGTTAATGGTGTCCAGAAGAAAAGACATCATAAGAAAACTTAAAGAGACCCTTGATCCTGAAAGATTTGAACACAGTCTGCGGGTAGAAAAAACTGCAGTGGCGCTTGCCCGAAGATACCGGGTTTCCACCCAGAAGGCAAGCCTGGCCGCGCTCCTGCATGACTATTCAAGAAAATATTCCAGGAAAGGACTTCTCAAGCAGGCCAGAAGATTCAAGCTTAAAATCGATCCGATCCGAAAATTTGAACCCAAACTTTTTCATGCGGAGCTCAGCGCCCTGTTTGCAAAAAATGAATTTGGGGTAACTTCTAAACAGATTCTGGGAGCGATCAGAAAACATACCATAGGCACGCCAAGCATGACCAAGCTCGAAAAAATTATTTATCTTGCAGATCATATTGAAGAAGGAAGAAGCTTTTCGGGGGTAAGGAAAATCCGGAGCTTAGCAGCTAAGAACTTAGATAAAGCTATTCTAGAATCATCCTCTAACATGTTGAAATTCTTGCTGCAAAAAGGGCTTCCCATTCATCCGGGAACCGTTCAAACCCGTAACTATTATCTTTTAAAGCAATGAAGAAATTCTTTATCATTACTTTTATCATACTGGTCATATTCTCAGCCGCAGCTGGTTTTCTGGTTGCGGTGGCCACAAAACTGGCTCTGCTCCATATCTTTGTAAATCTTGCCCCTACCACTCCCCTTCTGCCAGAAACAAACATACTGGTATTGGGAATAGACGACGCCTTTGGCCACCGTTCCGATACTATCATGGTCCTGCACACCGATCCTACCCAAAAAGAAGCCTGTTTGATTTCGATCCCCAGAGATACGCTGGCGGTGCTGCCCGGGCGGGGGCTCGACAAGATTAACCACGCCTATGCCTATGGAGGGGTGGAGCTTGCCCGTAAAACTGTTGAGGATCTCCTGGAGATCGAAATCCCTCATTACCTCATAGTAAGCCTTGCCGGAGTGATCAACCTTATCGATGAACTGGGGGGTGTACCAATCATCGTTGATAAAAAGATGTACTACGTCGATCACGCAGGGGGCCTTTATATAGACTTAAAACCGGGGTCCCAAAGGCTTTCCGGCAAGGAATCTATGGGATACATTAGATACCGCCTGGATGGCGGAGATTTTTCGCGGATCAAACGTCAGCAAAAATTCCTGCAGGCCCTGGCAAATGAGTTGCTCAAGCGCGACAATCTGCTGCGTTCCCCAAAACTTTTCCTGACCCTGCTTGCATATATTGAAAGCGACCTAAACTCAAGACAAACTCTGGGCCTGAGCATGGGAGTGCGCTCAGCCTATGAGCTGGGACGGGTCCACATGACCACTCTCCCGGGCACGGACATGATGGTGGATGGCATATATTACTGGAAACC
>JAZFXQ010000170.1:0-8746 GCA_036448795.1 Candidatus Margulisiibacteriota bacterium
CAAGGAAAAATGCGCGGCTTGCATTCAATGCGTTTTGGTCTGCCCGGAAGAAAGCATTCGTGTGATCGAAGAACCGAGCAAGGAAGACCCCAAGAAGAAAAAATCAAGAATTGAAATTGACCTGGCAAATTGCAAGGGTTGCGGGATCTGCGCAAGCATCTGCCCGGATAAAGTTTCCGCGATTGCCATGATCGGCAAGGATACGCCTGAGGGAGTTAATCTGCTCAAGGGTATTTTATAAGGGGAGAAAACATGGTTTTCCGAATAGTAAACACAATAGCGCGCAGTCGAGTTTTGAAAGGCAAGGATACTTATTCTCCTTTGCCCGAAGAATCGGGAAGAGGGAGATTTACTTCTAATCCTGGAAACAATGCTGCTGCCACCGCGGTAATTCAGGTTCAGCCAGATGTCATCACGTTTTTCCCTATTACTCCTGCGACCTCGGTTCTTCATGATCTGGCCGCAGCTAAGGCAAAAGGGGCCCTTCGGTCAGAGTTCATCAATGCTGCCTCTGAGATGGATGCCATGTCAAGTTGTATCGGAGCTTCTTTAGCCGGATCAAGGGTCTTTACAGCTACGGCTTCGGTAGGTTTTACCCATATGTATGAGATGGTACACAGCGCAATTGGTTTGCGCGCTCCCATGGTGGTGAGCATTGTTAACCGCTGCCTGGGCGGTCCACTTAATATCTGGGCTGATCACGGGGATATTTATACCATTCGGGATGCCGGGATCATTCTTATGGCTGAAAACCACCAGCAGATATACGACAATATGCTTCAGGCCTTCCGTATGGCGCAAGCCGCTCAAATGCCGGTCTTTACCTGCCACGATGGGTTTTTCCTGAGCCATGCCCTGAGAAAATTTAGGATGCTTTCGGATGCGGATGCCAAGGAGTTTGTAGGAGAATATAAGCCGGTGACTGATCTTTTGACACAAAAAATATCGATCGGTGGTTTATGTTCGCCTGAGAAATACCCTTTGGTCAGGGCGCGTATGATCGAAGAACAGCAAGAAGTATTAGGGCAAATTACTCGAATTGGAACAGAATATGAGAAATATTCAGAGAGGCCTCAGCCCCTTTTACACACCTACCGCATCGAGGACGCTGAAATAGCATTACTCAATATGGGTTCCTACAGCGGTACCATTCGGACCGTGGTCGATTACTTGAGAGCGAACGGTGTTCCGGCAGGACTCATCAATCTTCGTGTCTACCGGCCCTTTCCAGCAGACAAGCTGACGTTTACCTTGAATTCCAAGGCTACTAAACTGAAAGCCCTGGGAATAATTGATAATGTTTTGAATCCTACAATTCCCCCTCTTTATCAGGACACCCTTTCTGCTTTGTTTGAAAAGGGAGCAGGTTCTTCTGCCTTTAAGATCGTAAGTTTTCGCTATGGCGGCGGATACAATCCGACCCTGGCAGACACCAATGGCGTTTTTCAGGTTCTAAAGAAAGAAGCCGATCAAAAAGAACCACTTAGCAATCGTCACCGCTACATAAATCTTTACAATGAAGAGCCGTACGAGCTGCGGTTAGATGGACCTGAACTTAAGAAGATCAAGGATAAAACCTCCAATATTTTAATTTTGGGAAGGGGAGGACAGGGAGGAGTCACGACCGGGACCATGATGGCCAGGATCGCAAATGGGTTTGGCAAAAATGCCGGAGCTATTTCAGCTTTTGGCTCAGAAAAGACCGGATCCCCCACTTTTACGCGCGTTACTATTTCGGAGGAAATGATCCATGACAATTCTGATCGAGGATATACGCCGGAATATTTGATCGTCCTCAGTCCTTCGGTAATAACTGAGCTGGGAAAAGATGTAAATGAAGAGGTAGCCGAAGACGGGATAATTGTAGTAAATACTCCCAAAACTCCGGCTGAGATCCGGGAGGAATTTGGGATAAAAGGCAGGAAAGTTGTAACCATTGCTGCCTCAGCTCTCTCTAAAGAAATTCTGGGCATGGATCTGCCGAACGTGGCTACTTTAGCAGCCCTGGTCTTTAATGCTTCAGAAATATTGCCTGAGCATGAATTCATGCGTGCCATGGATCGAGAACTTTCTCTGGCTTTTGGAGCTGGTTCGACCAAAGTTGAACTGAATAAACGAATGTTAAGATTAGTAAAAGAGAAAATGCAGGCGGAGAAGGAGGAAGAAAAATGATGCGGGCGAATCCTTTGGCGCTCAGAGGTAAGGTTCCATATTCAAAAAGCCTGCCCCTTAAACTGGTAAGGCAGATCGCTGCTGGAAGGAGTAGTTTTTCTTCGGGGACTGGATCTTGTCCGGGTTGTGCCGGAATGTTGGCCGTGAGATTGGCTTCCAGAACAATGAATTATGTAGCCGAAAGATTGGGCGCAAAGGTACAAATTGAGGCGCAGACGGTTCATACCCAGCAAACCGGATGTATTGAGGTGGTGGTATCCTCAGGAGACCTGTCTGCCAGCCGAGAATCTTTTTTGCATCCTTCCTTTTCTGATGGCCCCTCGGTAATGCGCGGGATTGAGGCGGCTTATGATTCCCGGGTAGGAAGGGGGGAGGATCTGCCGCTTACGCTCTTCTGGAATTTTTCAGGAGATGGAGGGACCTATAATATTGGAATGCGAGCTTTTTCAGCTCTTCTTCAGAACGGAAGGGGGTTGCTCTTAGTTTATGATAACCGTGGATTTATGAACACCGGTGCTCAGTGGTCTTCCTCTTCTTTTCCCGGAGAGAAAAGGATGACGGCTCAGGTTGGACCAGCCGCAGTAGGGGCGGAGGAACTTCCTAAAGATCTGATCGAGATCGCGGTGGCTCATGATGTTCCGTATGTGGCCTCGGCTTCTCTTGGATCTTTTCAGCTGGTGCGCGACTTCATGAGGAAAATAGCTATTGGAACAATGGCCGGACGGGAAGTTCCGGCAGTAGTTTTGGTGGATGCCCCCTGTCCGAGAGAGCAGAAATTCGGCTCGATCGCCTCTATTTTAGGCAAAGAACTTTCTCCAGAACAGAGGGAAGCCGCCAGCAATCAGCTGGCTACTTTAGAGGTGGGGAAATGGGCGGTTGAGACTGGTGCTTTTCGAGTGCTGGAAGTTGTGAACGGGAAATGGATCATAAATGCACAGCGCAAAAAGGATAGAGGGGATTTTATTCCAATTGATAGCTTTCTTGCTTCTCAGGGGAACCTGAGACATCTGCTCCGGCCAGAGAATCGAATGATCGTGGACAAAATACAGGCCTACGTGAATAGGAAATGGGGAGATGTAGAAGCCCTTGAGGCCGTTACTGCGGAGATCCAGCTTGAAGATGTGACAATTCCTCTGGAAAAAGTTCTCTAATATATGTTATGGGGAAAATAAGCCGTTTAGCTTTGCACTGGAAACAAATAAGGAAAAAACACGGGCGTCTGCTTGGACAGAAACCCTTTATACTTGTCCGTCATCTGCAGCGCGGTCGTCCCATCCCCCCTCTTTTTGCCATTCCTAACAGCGTGGTCGCAGAAGTGCTAAAGACAGGGGAAATCTCACAAGACTTAAAGAAAGCAATTAGGGAAAATACCGCAAAGCTTGAGAAAGAAACCGGGATGAAGTTCGGAGGAGAAAAGAACCCCCTCACCTTAGCGGTGCGGAGCGGTGATCCCCGCAGCATGTATGGTGCTCTCTTGACCCTGCCGGGCATCGGTTTGAATGACCGCACCTATCCGGCCTTGATCGATAGGTGCGGGCCGGAAAGCGAGGCAGAGGTCCTCTGGATGTATCTGGACCTGATCGTTGATTTTGCTATGCATGTGCGGGGGATCAAGAAAGAGAAAATTCAACCGCTCTTGAACGAGATGAGGGGTGAGGATAAATCCGCTTCTGAACTGAGGGAGCTGATCCATAAAGCTCAAAACATGAGGGCCTATTATAATATTAAGTTCAATTTTCCTCAGGACCTTGATGAGCAAATTATGGAAGCGGTCCGGGCCGTGGCGTTTTCCTGGAAATCGGTAAAAGCAGAATGTGCGGCAGCGGCCTTGAGGCTCGGCTCGGATGAATTGCTTTCTGTGTTTGTGCAGCAGATGGCCTTCAGCTCTTTAACCTCAGACTCCGGCTTTATCAGCCTCTTGACCAATCCCGGGCCCGAAGGTTCCTATGCTCCTAAAACTTCAGGAAGAAGGATCATGTTCGGATTGGCTAAAAATGTAGAAAGCCTTCCTGAGCTAAGCGAGGAAAATCCCGAGCTTTATGCCAAAATTGAAAAGATCATCGATGTCTTAGTAAGGGAAGAGAAAGATCCTTTAAATCTGGAGATCGTTATTGAGCGCGGGGAGCCCAAGATCGTCCAGATCACAAAGGCCGCTCTTTCTCCAGTAGTTCATGTGGATGCAATAAACGATATGGTGGCCAAGGGCATAATCTTTGATTCGGATGCTACCCGCAAGATAGCTGATGTTCAGATCGAGCAGGAGATTAAAATGTATCGGATTGAAGATGGTGCAATGTTGGAGTTGTTGGCCCAGGGGAAGCCCGGATCCCCGGGGGCAATGGCAGGCAAGTTGGCTTTGACAGTTGAACAGGCCTTGCAGTTCAAAAAGCAGAAAGAGCGCGTGATCCTGCTTTCAACTGAGCCTCAGGACGAAAATGTATATTTGTTGACCCTCGGTCATAATATTGATGGGATCATGGCCACTTATGGAATAGGCCGGGGCTCTCATATTGCTGACTTTTCACAGGCAAATGGTATTCCGATGGTCGCATCCTTGCGGAAGATCAAGCTTTTAAAAAATGCCATGGAGATCGGCGGGAAGAAGATCAAGGTCGGAGATCTTGTTGTGATCGACGGGGAAAAGGGTATGGTTTATACAACCAAAGAAAGCGACCCGATCGTGGAAGATCAGACAATGATCAGCCACTCCTATAATGTTAATTTTCTGGAGATCTTAAGAAGCATAAGGATCCGTTACCGGACAAAAACCTACGAAGAGATTCTTATTGAACACGCAGAAGGCACGAAATATCTTAAGGATCTTGTTATGGAAAAAGCAAGTAAAAAGACAACCGTTGGGGTTCAGGCGCGCATCCATTGTTTACATCGACTGGCCTATGAGAAAGGAAAACGCTTGAGGAAAAATCAGATAGCGGTCGATCTGGATGTGGCGGTAGCGGATGGGAATCTGGATCGAATTCCGGGGCTGGAGGACAAGGGTTTTTATTTTGATATAACCGGAGATGAATACTTTATCATCATGGGGACCGAGCTGGAATACGATTTCGATATGGTCCAGGAAGATGGGGTTTCGATCGACGATGTTCGTGGAGTGATGAATGCCGTACAAGACAAAGATCTGAAAATCGAATACTTTTATAGCTCAAGAAAGCTGACCATGCATAGACAGCACGTCGCAACTTATGGCATTAGATTTCACAAAGACCAGTATGACCGGGTGGTGGAATTTCTAAAGGAATATTACAAGACCAAAAATGGCGTCGAGAAATAATATCGAGATGCTGGCCGCAAAATTCAAAATAAAGTGAAATTTTTTAGAAAAGGGCACGATAAAAAGGTGGAGGGACAAACATGTTAAAAGAATTCAGATGCAAGTTTTGCCACCGACTTTTAGCCAAATTGGAAGAGGGAAGCAAAGTTGAGATCAAATGTCCCAAGTGCAAGACCATGAACCTTTATCAGGATGATACGGTCATTGTCTACGAAGTCCCCGAGAACAACGTGACCAAGAGGATATTGGAAAGAGGGGTCGTAAAGTACGATCTTTTGGAAAATTAAATCAGGGAAACGATACCCGCTGTTTTTCCCAAAAGCCGCATCTTCAAATTGCGGCTTTTTTAATAATGGAGATAACTTAGATGACTAAAATGATTGCCAATTTTTGTCAGAGAGTTCAAAAACTAACTGGAAAGAATATTTCTTTTCATGCTCTTTCCAGAGGGGTCTTCCGCTATTCGGTGAAGATCGCTGAAGTTAAACCCTTTTTAGCAAGGCTTAGTAAGAACAATTTAGAACTTTTTGAGAAGCAGGCGACTTTCTCTTTAGGGGATCAACGAAGGGATAAAAGATCAGCTGTTATTCCCCTTGAAAATCCGCTTAACATCGAGGGAAAAACAATTTTTGCATTAAGACTAAAAGGAGTGTTTCCTCAGGTCTCTGAAAATGGGAAGGCGAAGCGTTATACTAAGGGCCGCGGCTTTTCTCCAAGATTGCTTGAACCAGCCGGCGGGACCGCCATAATAGCAAAATCCGAACGCCCTGCCTCTGAATACTCTGCCTGGGGTGCTATGAGCTTTGAGACGCTGGAAAGAGAGGTTGAGACAGCTCTTATACTTGGTCCAGAAAGAACGGATCTGCTCCTGGGTTTTGGAATGTACGAAGATTTTAGTTTTAATGGGAAGCCGGTTGGGTTTGCGATCTACGGCATGGAAAGGAAAGAAGATATCAGAATAAAAAGGCATTTATGGAGCCATATAGAAGAAAAGGGAAGTTTTCCCAAAGTCAAAGATTTAGCTGAGCATACTGGAAAGCTCCTTCGGGAAATGCACGAATTAAAACTTGGACATCAATTTCCTCATTTAGGCAACTATGGGTTTTTGTCTCAAAAGGAGGCAAGGCTTTTAGATCTGGAAACATCTTTTGAGCTTTTAAGTGTTTCTCAGGAAGCGCGCTTAGCTTTCCTGTATTTGGATTTAAGCCATACCACATACGAATATCAGAGGATACCGGAATACAAAAACACCTCTGATGGTGAAACTATAAAAGAAGATTTCCCTTTGACACCCCTTCTTCCTTTTTTCTTTTGGGGATATTTTCAGGGCGATACCTCCCTTTCCTTTATTAAAGTGTTGCAAAGATTTATGGATGGGAACTACAAACCCTATGAGCTTTCTGATATCTTTGGCAGACTTCCTGAATTCAAAGAAGGGTGGAGACGGGGAGGGGAATTCACTTTAATCGAACCGATTATCAAACTTTATACTTTACCAGAGGACAGCCAGATAGATCTTGAAGATTTCAGATCATATCCTTTCTTTAACCTCTTTTATGAGGCCCTCGAGTCAGTTGCTTTATCGATTTAAAAAATCTCTAAAAATAGTGAAATTTTTCAGAAATTAGGTCGAAAAATAACTGATAATCTTAACAAGGGAGGAAGATAAAAATGGGTGCAAAAATGGCAAGGGCTATAGAATTTGGAAGAAAAATGACTCATCCAGGTAATTTGATCAGAACTTTTCAATATAGGAATGAACTTACCAAAAATCTAAGGGGTGCGCATATAAATATGCGTAATAAAAGATTGATTATTACTGATGGACGACTGTTTCGTCAGAATGATCTACCTTTATTAGCTGCTAACGTGGCTGATTTTGGCCCAAAGAGCGCTTCAGAAAGAGTACGGTCCTTAGCTTCTTGGGTTATTACCGAGGCAGCTCAGCAAATGGGAGCAAAACTGGCTTCTCCTCAGGAAGTATATGTTGCAATTGCTGAAGGAAGAATTACCAGAAAGATGTCTTTTCCGGCAGTAAACGTCCGTGGAAATTCGTTAGACACGGCAAGGGCTTTATTCAGGGCTGCTAAAGATAATAATGTAGGAGCGCTGATAATTGAGGTTGCCCGATCTGAAATGGGTTATACCGCTCAGATGCCGCGTGAATTTGCTGCGGTTATTCAAGCTGCCGCTATGTTGGAAAATTTTGGAGGTCCGATTTTCCTGCAAGGCGATCACATCCAATTAAAGGCAAAAGCTGTCAGGGCAGGAGGCGAAACAGCCGACAAAGAACTTGCTACGCATAAGAGTCTTATTGAGCAGGCCATGAGATATGGTTTTGGATCAATTGACCTGGATATGTCTCCCTTTGAAAGAAGGACAGAAACAGATTTGTCTTTTGCACAGCAGCAAGCTGAAAATGCTCGTTTAACAGCAGAAAAGATTCGAGACGTTAGAGCACTTGAAGGGAAACTTGGGATTCCATGGACAACTTTGTTGGGAGGAGAGACCGGCGAAGTTGGAAAAATGAATACTCGCCCGGAAGATCTTCAAGCTTATGCTGAAGGAATTCTGGCAAATATGGATGAATTAGGCATTGATCATTCGTTGGGTATTCGAAAAATTGCGATCAACGATGGAACAGCCCATGGCGGAACTCCCCTGCCTGACGGATCGGTTGCCGACGTTAGCATCGCATTTGACGTTTTGCGCATGGCAACCAAGGAGGGAAGACAATATGGATGGGCAGGTTCGGTTCAGCATGGAGCGTCAACACTGCCAGATAGTGCATATCGTCTATTCGTAGAAAACAATGCGGTTGAAGTGCACTTGGCTACTGGTTTCCAAAACCTGCAGTATGAAGGGCAGGGTGGATTCTTTTCAGTTGCTGGATTGCAGGGAAGAGTAGAAGGGTATTTGCGTGAAAATTTTGCTGGAGAGATGAAGGACGGCCAAACTAATGCTCAGTTTCACTACAAAACCCGCAAGAAAGCGTTTGGTCCATTTAAACTTGAGTTCTGGACCTTGCCGCGGGATGTTCGCGCAGCTGTAGCAGCGGAACTACACGCTAAGTTCTCATTCTTATTTGAGCAACTTGGGGTAAATGATACTACAGAGTTGGTTGCGGAACATACTACTGATCACGATTTCCATATGCCGTATCCTTTGGCAAACACAAGGACCACGGTCCAGATGCCGGGTAAAAAAGACAGCGGCGACGGCCTAGCCGACTAGTTTTCTAATAAAGGGGAGCTTCTCTCGAAGCTCCCCTTTCAATTTTTT
>JAZFXQ010000171.1:0-2525 GCA_036448795.1 Candidatus Margulisiibacteriota bacterium
CTATCCGCGGAGGCTCATCGCGCTTTTTCCCTCCACCTCTCTGCAGGAGACTGTCGGCAGCCGGAAATACAGCAATGTAAGCGTGGCCGCCAAAGGGATCATGTCTGTTCCTCAGGCCAAGTTCCAGCTCCAGCAGGCCCTTGCCCAGCGGTTTGGGCCGTCAGAATTTAATATCGGAGAATTTGCGCAACATGTTCAGACCGCCCTGGAAATACTGGACCTGCTGAACATCATTTTGATCGGCCTGGGCATCATATCATTGAGCGTGGGCGGGGTGGGGATCATGAACGTGATGATGACCATGGTCACCGAACAGACCCGGGAAATAGGGATAGCCAAGGCCATCGGCGCCAACAAAGGCGCAATCCTCTTTTTGTTCCTGACCGAATCGACCATCCTGACCCTCACCGGCGGAGTTTTGGGGATCCTGTTTGGATTGGGAGCTTCAAAACTGGTTACCATGGCGGTGGGAATACCGTTTATAATCCCGATCTGGGTGATATTTTTGGGTTTTTTCCTTTCCATTATCGTCGGGATAATTTCCGGTTCATATCCTGCCAAGCGGGCGGCGGAACTGGATCCCGCGGTAACCTTGAGAGTATTATGATAAAGCTTGAAAATATAACTAAAATTTACAGGTGCGGTGC
This sequence comes from Candidatus Margulisiibacteriota bacterium, assembly GCA_036448795.1. GTDB lineage: Bacteria > Margulisbacteria > WOR-1 > O2-12-FULL-45-9 > O2-12-FULL-45-9 > JAZFXQ01. Next base: position 648 of record JAZFXQ010000171.1, read on the forward strand.
TTTGGAGGTGGAAGCCCTTCGAGGCATAAGTTTTGAGGTTAAAGACGGAGAATTCGTATCAATTGTTGGGCCTTCGGGCTCCGGCAAATCTACCCTGCTGCATATTCTGGGGTGCCTGGATCGCCCTACTTCCGGGAATTACTTTTTAGAAGATATGACGGTGGAGAAGCTTTCTGACGATGAGCTGGCCCAGATTAGGGGCCGAAAGATCGGCTTTGTCTTCCAGTTTTTCAATCTTTTTACCCATGTATCCGTTCTCCGCAATCTGGAGCTTCCTATGATCTTTTCCGGTATTGGATCGCCCAAATACCGCATGAGGGTGGCAATGAAAATGCTCTATGAGGTCGGACTTCCGGAAAAGGCCAGGTTTTCGCCCATGGAGCTTTCCGGCGGGCAGCAGCAGAAGATCGCAGTTGCCCGGGCATTGATAAACCGGCCGAGCATTTTGCTGGCGGATGAGCCGACCGGGAACCTGGACAGCAAATCCAGCGAAAAGGTGATCTCGCTTCTTAGGGAACTCAGTGAAAGGGGGGCGACCATAATTCTGGTGACCCACGATGAGAAGATCGCGAGCGTGGCTAAAAGAAAGTTGTCTTTATACGACGGGCTGATAGTCAAGGATGAAATCTTATATTGATAAGCGCTCGGTTCTATTGTAGTATTTGAATGAGAAATGAAAAAACATTGGTTTAAAATTGTCGTTTTGATCGCGATCATTATTGCTGTTGCCGCAGCAACACTGGCAAACCGATATTATTTTGAGAAAGAGACTCCGGTGGAGACAGCAGAAGCAAGGCTGGGCGATCTTGAGGAGATCGTCAAAATGTCGGGATATGTTGATGCGGAAGAGACCGAGATCATCATTTCGAATGCGGAGGGGATCATCGATAGATTAAACATTGAAGAAGGGGACAAGGTTAAAAAAGGTGAGAAACTGTGTGTGGTCCGGAGCCCCGCACTTCGCGCTAAACTGCTGGTAATGAAAGCCGAACGCATAACCGCAAAAGAAAATATGCTGATCGCCCCGACCGGTTCTGAAAGAAGCATGGCGCAGGCGCGATATAATTTTATAAAAGCGAACATTGCTGACCTTGAGGAAACCATGGATCCGGAAGCTCACATAAGCGGTGATGTAATAAAAGTTGAAGTGCAGGATGGTTCTAAGGTGGTCCCGGGAATGAAATTGTTCTTTCTGGCGGATATGGACCACCCCGTGGTCAAGGCGAGGATGGAAGAGTCTGATGTGCAGAAGGTCAAAGCAGGGCAGCCGGTCTGGATCACCGGGGATTTTCTCTCCGGAAGAAGCCTGCAGGGCAAGATTTCCAAAATCAGCAAATTCGTGGACAAAGAGATCGGAACCTACGTGGAGACCACCTGCATGATCTTCAACCCCAAAAATTTACTCCTAAAATTCGGGGCATATGCGGATGTTAAGGTCATAACTGCCAGGAAGAAGAAGGTCCTTTTGATCCCAAAAGAGGCCCTTATCTTTGAGGAAGGGGAATATGTTTTTGAGGTGCGGAACAGGAGAGCTTACCGCCTGCCGGTCAGGATCGGTATCATGGGCGAAAGATATGTTGAGGTTCTTTCTGGGTTGAGAGAGGGGGATCGGGTGGCTACGGAAGGAAGCTTAAATCTGTTCCACGGGGCCAAGGTCAAATATTAGATCCTCACTTCATAAATTCGGTAGGTTTTATAGATCTTTCCCCCATAATTTTCTGCAGCGCGACGGGTAAGAATGTTATCCTCTAAGACCCAGGAAAATTCTACCCCCTGATAGCCCAGCTTATAAGCATTGCGGTTGCCGTTTAGATAAAGCAGGGCTTCCAACCCGTTCATTCGATATCCTTTTATGACCCCCATGATCACCAGCCGGAG
>JAZFXQ010000172.1:0-5317 GCA_036448795.1 Candidatus Margulisiibacteriota bacterium
AAGACACCGGACCGATCGGCCCCATCCACTAATCCTGCCTTCCGATCGCCATCATTTTTTCAATGGCTGTTCTGGCGCGATCTGCGGTTTCCTTGGGAACCATGATTTCAGTCTTCAAATCCTCCAACGCCCACAGAACTTTTTCTAGATTGGTTAATTTCATATTTGGGCAAACCGCTTGATCCGTGGCCGGATAAAACTTTTTTTCTGGATTTTCCTTCTTTAAGCGGTAGATGATACCGGGTTCAGTTCCAACAATAAATTCCTTGGCCTCGGAACGTTTTGCGAAATTTATCATTCCTGAAGTAGAAAGGACTTCATCCGCCAGAGCAATGGTTTCAGGGCGGCATTCGGGATGAACCATAACCTTCGCCTCAGGATATTTCTCTTTAGCTGCCGCGATATGCTGAGGTAATATCTTTACATGGCTCGGGCAGAATCCCTGCCACAGGATAAATTTCTTATCCTTGATCTTGGTCGATACATAATTTCCCAGGTATTTATCCGGAACGAATATGATCTCTTCAGTATCTTTTAAGGACTGCACGACCCTGGCCGCGTTAGCTGAAGTGCAGCAGATATCGGATTCCGCTTTAATATCCGCTCCCGTGTTTACATAGCACACCACCTTGGCTTTGGGATGCTCAGCTTTCAATTTTCTAAGCCCTTCCACCGTGATCATATCCGCCAAGGGACAACCGGCGTTCACATCCGGCATGATCACCTTTTTATTAGGGGAAATAATGGCTGCAGTTTCCGCCATGAAACGCACTCCACAAAAGACAATTACTTCCGCCTCCGTTTTTGAGGCCTGGATGGATAAACCTAAAGAGTCTCCCAGAAAATCAGCAATATCCTGGACTTCGCCGATCTGATAATTGTGAACCAGAATAACCGCATTCCGTTCTTTTTTTAGTTTATTAATTTTTTCAACTAATGATTCCGCCGCCAATTACTTCATCTCCTTTATAGAAAACCACTGACTGGCCGGGAGTAATTGCCCGCTGGGTCTTTTTGAACACAACCTTGGCATTGTTATTCTCCAGCGGATACAAAACTGCCTCTGCTTCAGGAGAATTATATCTTATTTTGGCGCTAACCTTCAAAGGCTCTCGAGGAACTTCGCCCGAAACATAATTCACTCCTTCGGCAATCAACTCATTCCCAAAGGTCTCTTTTTGATCGCCTATCACGATGGCATTCTTTTCCTGGTCGATCTGGATAACATATTTGGGAAGGCCTTGGTGAGAGCCGATCCCCTTCCTTTGCCCCAGAGTATAGAAAGCAATTCCTCCGTGCATGCCAAGAATATTCCCCTCTCTATCCAGGATCGGGCCGGGCTTTACCGCCTCGGGATAGACTTCTTTGAGGAAACGGCCATAATCATCATCCTCAATAAAACAGATCTCCTGGCTTTCATCTTTATCGTGTACTGGCAAACCTAAATCCTTGGCGATTTTCCGCACTCCATCCTTGGTCAAATCACCCAAAGGATATAAGGTGTGCGACAAGTTCTCCTGGTTCATCATGTAAAGGACATATGCTTGATCCTTCCTTTTATCAGCCCCTTTTTTAAGATAATATTCCTGTGTTCTGTGCTCTACTTTCTGCTTTCTACTTTCTATCCTAGCGTAGTGACCAGTTGCAATATAATCACAGTCTAACTCTTTAGCTTTCACCATAAGATGATCAAACTTAATATATTGATTACACTTTATACAGGGATTGGGTGTTCGTCCATTTTTATATTCGGAAACAAAATTATCGATGACTTTTTCTTTAAACACATCTCTGAAGTTTAAAGTATAGTGTGGAATATTTAATCGATCCGCAACCCGTTTGGCATCGTTGATTTCGGCAATCCCACAGCACCCACCAAATCTCTTGGACGGCTTGTCCTCCGAAGCACGAAGTGCGGAGGAGGACCAGACCTGCATGGTTGCGCCGATCACATCCTGTCCCTGCTCTTTCAAAAGAGCCGCGGCCACCGAGGAATCAACTCCCCCGGACATGGCCACTAAAACTTTCTTGCGGTTTGCAGAAATCATGTCAGATCAATGAAAAACCATACCCCAGAATAAGTCCGCCGATACAGATCACGGCAAGATAGACCAACATGATCTTAAGCCCGAACTCCTTCTTGACCACCAACAGGGTCCCAAAACTGGTGATCGGACCAACCAGAAGCAAGAGCATCCCTGCCCCGATGTTCATGCCAGAGGTAACAAAAGCATGCACTAATGGAACGGTGGCAGTTGAGCAGATATACATGATGACCGCAAAGGGCAAGGCAAAAACGTAACCAAAAGCTCCTCCGAGATAGCTTGAGATCAGCATTTCAACCGGAGCGAACGAAACGATCAAAGCCGCCAAGGCCAAACCAATGAAAATTTCGCGCCCCATCTCTCTGGGCATTTCCCAGAAAGAATAGATCAGGACGGATTTGATCTTATCCGCGAAGGAATGGGCATGCTGGTGTCCCCGCTTAGGCTCTCCGCATTCCGGACAGATTTCTTCCTTAACTTTATTGGTAGGAACTGTCAATAGATTACCGATCAATCCCATGCTGATCCCCATCACGATCGCCGCAAAAAAGATATAGATGGTGAATTTTATCCCCAGAAGCCGATAGGTCACCAGCAGAGCGGTGATCGAGGTCGCTGGAGTTGCCACCAAAAAAGCCAGGACCGGCCCCAGGCGCGCTCCCCTTTTATAAAAACTAACTGCTACCGGCAGCTGGCCGATACAGCAGATGGGCAGAATCGCTCCCACAAACGTCGCCCAGAGGATGGAAATAAAATTCTTGCGCGCCAGATATCGATCCACAAAATCCTCTGGCAGGAATTCATGGACCAATCCGGAAAGAAAAAATCCCAGGATGAGGACCGGCGCCACTTCAACAATGTAACTCAAAAGGGTCCTAAAAAAAACATTAATGTCCATGGCCGTGCTCCTCCATTTCGCTTCTGGGCTTCCACCCTTCCAGTCCCTTTCCGGTAGTTTTCTTTAAATAATCATCAATGGCCCCCTTGACTGCGTCTTCGGCCAAAACCGAGCAATGCATCTTGATCGGGGGAAGGCCATCCAGGGCCTCCGCTACCACTTTGTTAGTGAGCCTTAATGCTTCTTCGATGGTCTTTCCCTTGATAATTTCGGTCGCCATGGAAGAAGTAGCGATCGCGGCCCCGCATCCAAAAGTTTTAAATTTAACGTCCACAATCACCTTATCCTTCACTTTTATATACATCTCCATTATATCTCCGCAAACAGGATTGCCGACCTTCCCTGTTCCGTCCGGATCCTTGATCTCCCCCACATTCCTCGGATGCATAAAATGATCCATTACTTTTTCACTATACGGCCCGCTCATAACAAAGTCCCCTCTCTAGTTTTTTGATAACGGCGACATCTTTCGTAATTTCTCTACGATCCCTGGGAAAACTTCCAGAACCCGATCAATGTCTTCTGCCGTGGTCGATCTTCCCAGAGTAAAGCGGATCGAACCGTGCGCTAACTCTGGAGAGGTCCCGATCGCCATCATAACGTGCGATGGCTCTAATGAAACGGAACTGCAGGCAGAACCGGTCGAGACCGCGATCCCGACCATGTCCAGGTTAAGCAGCATGGATTCCCCTTCCACATACTTGACCGTTATATCAACGTTCTTGGGCAATCTCTTTTCCGGATGACCGTTCAGGACCACATCCGGGACCTTGGCCAGGAGCCCTTTGATCAATTTGTCCCGCAGCGGGGCTAAATGTTTGATCCTCCCCTGCAGCTCATTTTTCGCCAGTTCACAGGCTTTGCCAAAACCAACGATCCCCGGCACGTTCTCGGTCGAGGCGCGGCGGTGACGCTCCTGTCCCCCACCCCGAAGAAAAGGAACCATGCGCGTTCCCTTTCTAATGTACAAGGCCCCCACCCCCTTGGGCCCGTAGAACTTATGGGCGGACATAGAAAGAAGATCTACCCCAAGCCTATTCACATCCACCTCGATCTCCCCCGCGGTCTGAACCGCATCCGTGTGGAAATAGATGCCTTTTTCTTTCACGATCTTTGATATCTCCCCGATCGGCTCGATCGTTCCGATCTCATTATTAGCATGCATGACCGAGACCAAAATTGTTTTATCCGTAATAGCTTTGCGGACATCTTCGGGATCGACCAGGCCGTACTTATCCACTGGAAGATAAGTGATCTTAAATCCTCGGCTTTCCAGGAATTTGCAGGGCTCAAGCATGGCATGATGTTCAATGGGGGTAGTAATTATGTGGTTTCCCTGCTTTTCATTAGCGTAAGCCACACCATGCAAAGCAAAATTATTCGCTTCTGTCCCTCCAGAAGTGAAAACGATCTCTTCGGGCTTTGCGCCGATCAGGTCCGCGACCTGCTTCCTTGCTTTTTCAACCGCAGCTTTTGCTTCCTGTCCAAATGAATGGATGCTGGAGGGATTGCCGAATTTTTCCTCAAAATAGGGCTGCATCTCTGCCACTACTTCCGGATGCGTTGGGGTCGTTGCTGCATGATCAAGATATATGCGTTTCATTATCTGGCCTCCTTACAGAGATCGCTCAAACTAGTCGCATCGAAGACCCTGCTGACCTTGCCGCTCAAGCTTTCCCAAAGGGAACGGGTCGAACAGCACCCGCTCTTGGGGCAGGTTGATGCAGATGGAACACAATCCGCCAGCGCGATCGGCCCGTCCGTGGCGCGGATAATATCGCCGATGCTTACCCGGGAAGGCTTTCCAGCCAAAACATAACCGCCGGACGGCCCCCTTACGGTCTTGACCAGCTTTGCCCTTCTGAGCTTTAAAAGAAGCTGTTCAAGATACGCTAAAGGGATCCCCTGCCTTTTGGAGATCTCCGCCGCGGTGATCGGCTCCCCGATGCCGTAGGCTGCCAGATCGAACATAGCGGTCACACCGTATCTTCCTTTGGTCGAAAGCTTCATGCTCGATATAATAATATACTTGACTAATTTTGTCAACTATTATTTCAATTTTTTTTTACTCAGCTAACCCTTCGTTCATACTTCCGGTACGGTACCCCTTTAGATCCAAGGTAACATAAGTATAACCCAGCTCTTCAAATCTTTGAGCGACCTTATCCATGAGACCGTTCTCCATTATTTGAGCTACAGATCGTTTATCAACCTCAATTCTAACAATTGAACCGTGATGCCGAACCCGCAGCTGCTTAAAGCCCAAAGACCTTAAAAACTTTTCTCCCTCCTCTACCCTCTTTAAAATTTCTTGAGTAATTCTTGTCCCATACGGTATTCTTGAAGCCAAACATGCATAGGAGGGCTTATCCCA
>JAZFXQ010000173.1:0-4680 GCA_036448795.1 Candidatus Margulisiibacteriota bacterium
GGATGATCAGTACCGACTTTTGGCATAGATTTGGCAATTGGATAGTACGGAGTGAATTAAATAATCGCCTCCATCTTTTTAGATCACTCAATAAACAATTATCTTTTATTATACCGGCTGCTGCAGATCTCCAATGGAAGCCAGAAGATGAATTAAAGGCTCTACTATAATTCGAAGTTTTTCCTTCATTTAGAGAGGCGCTCGGCGGCCTGCTTCAATTCCTTCATCTTGATCTGAGCTTCCACGCTCAGATGGGGGTGCCTGAACTGCGCATCACAAAAGTTCTTGATGGTCTCCAGGGACTTGTCTTTTAACATCTCCTGATCCAGATGATGCAATCGCGCGTAGGTGCAGGTTTCTTTCCAGAGATTGTTAAAACGCCGATTCTTAAGCCAACCATTAAGCAGCAACCCGAACACGATAAAGATGACTATTGCAGCTGACCATAAAACATAGTTTAACATTCTTTCACTCCAGATATATTATAACATCTAGCATTAAGCAAAACTAAAGGGTTTTGATTGCCGATTCCGGTGGGGTATAATATTGAAGAACAACTCAAAAAGGAGAAGATAAAATGGACCTCATAGAACAGATGATAAAAAAAGTGTTTGAAGGGCTGGGCAAAGAGCAAATTGTCGGAGTAATGATGGATAAAATTATTCACGGACTGAACAAAGGCGAAAAAGAAGCCATTGTGGGTGTCATGACGGAAAAGGTGATCGAGGATGTAAGCAAGGAAGAAAAAGAGGACCTCGTGGGTGTAATGATGAGCAAAATGGTCCACAAACTAAGCAAAAAGGAAAGAGAGGATCTTGTGGGTGTAATGACCGGAAAAGTGATCGGAGAAATCAGCAAAGATGAAAAATTGGACATCGCAGATAAAATGATGCAAATAATTTTTGCCGACATGTCAGCGGAAGACAAGCATAAATTGATGAAATTCCTTCACTGACCTGATCAGTGGAATTATTTATTTTACCACCATGGTCCCGATACCAGTGTCGGTGAAAAGCTCTAAGAGAAGGGCATGCGGGATCTGGCCATCGATGATATGAACTTTTTCTACGCCCTTTTTTAAAGCATAAAGCCCGCACTTTACTTTGGGGATCATGCCCCCGGAGATAACTCCCTGCTCGATCATCTTGCGAATCCGATAAGCATTTACTTCGGAAATTAACTTATCATCCTTACCTAAAACCCCATGCACATTTGTAAGAAGAATCAGCTTCTCCGCCTTAAGAAAAGCAGCCACCGCGGCCGCGGCGCTGTCCGCATTGATGTTATAGGTCTTTCCTCCACTCCCCACCCCGATCGGAGAAAGAACCGGAATGTAGCCTTTCTTCATCCACTTGCTCAAAAAGCGGTAGCGGATGCCGTCCACCGTGCCGGTGAAACCGAGATCGACATATTTCCCCTCTCTATCCTTGACCCACTGCTTCTTGGCGCGGATCACTCTTCCCTTTTTACCGCAAAAACTCTTTGCCTTTCCTCCGCTTTTCTTTATAATTGAAACGATCTCCCGGTTCACCTTTTTCCCCAGCACGTATTCCACAACCTTCATGATATCCTTGGTTGTCACTCGAAGCCCTTTGACAAACTTTGAGGAGATCTTGCGCCGCTTGAGGGCTTTGGTTATATCCGGACCGCCGCCATGGATAATGACCGGATGCATCCCCACATACTTAAGAAAGACAATATCGCGCAGGATGCTCTTCTTGAGCTCCGGATCATGCATGGCAGATCCGCCATACTTGATGACAATTACCTTGCCGTGGAACTCCATGAGGTACGGCAAGGCTTCGATGACTACTTTTGCTCTTCTGATTAATCGTTCAAACATTTAAGTTCTGTACTTGGCGTTGATCTTTACATAACCCTCGGTTAGATCACATCCCCACCCTACCGCAGAAGATTTTCCAACGCCCAAATTTACCGTGATAATATCCTCTTTTATTCCGATTTTCCAATCGAATTTGAATTTCTTCCAGTTAACCTTGGCGGAGGTTGTCCCTACCGCCTGCAGAATCCGACCGATATTTTTATCCCGGCCATAGCTGGCAGCTTTCAGGAGAAAGGATCCGATCAAAGCCTTTACTACCGGCTTGGCATCTTTTTCACTGCGCGCTCCGACCGTTTTAACTGTCATGAGCTTAGTTGCCCCTTCCCCATCCCTCGCGATCTCCTTTGCCAAATATTCACAGACGTATTCAAATGCCTTCACGAATTCGGATCTCGGATCTCGGATCTCGGATTTGGACATACCGTTAGCCATGGCGTAGACACAGTCACTGGTCGACATGCAGTTATCAACCGAAACCATGTTGAAGGTTTTATTCACCGCACTCTTCAAGATCTTCTGCAATAGACGTTTGTCGATCTTGGCATCGGTGGTGATAAAGGCATGCATGGTGGCCATTCCCGGCGAAACCATCCCGGCGCCCTTTGCTATTCCAGCAATGGTGGTATTACCAACTTTCACTGCTATTTCTTTGGTTTGAGTGTCAGTGGTAAGAATAGCACGCGCCGCTGCTTTTCCACCGGCTTTTGAAAGTTTTTTCGCAACCCGTCGAATACCGGGTTTTATCTTGTGCATGGGAAGGGGTTTTCCGATCACACCGGTTGAGGTTACCAATACATCCTTAGATGGAATTCCAAGTGCCTTGGCTGTTCCAGCAACCATTTTCCAGGCATCCTTTATTCCTTTTTTGCCGGTCCAGGTGTTCGCATTCCCGGAATTAGAGATGATTGCCTGAGCAATGCCCTTTTTGATCTGTTTTTGCGAAACGATGACCGGGGCTCCTTTGACCTGATTGGTGGTAAAAACTGCGGCTGCAGTTGCCGGGATCTCGGAGTAAATCAAAGCGAGGTCGGGCTTGCCGGATTTTTTAATTCCGCAAGCAATGCCTGCGGCTTTAAATCCCTTAGGAGCGGTTATTCCCCCCTTGAACTTTTTCATGGATACAATGCAATCTGCTTCAATCCGGTGGTTTCATCCAGAGCATACATGATATTCATGTTCTGCACGGCTTGGCCGGAGGCGCCTTTCACCAGATTATCAATTGCCGAAAGAATGATCACCTTGCCGGTGACCTCATTTACCTGTACTCCAATATCACAGTAATTCGTCCCCGCCACAAACTTGGTATTGGGCAGTCGCTCCTCGCGGATCCGCACAAACGGCTCATTTTTATAAAACTTCTTATAAATTGACAGCAGCTTTCCGGAATCAGCCTTCTTGGTCAATTTCGCATAAATCGTGGACAGAATTCCTCGGGTCATGGGTGTCAAATGCGGGACGAATGTAACCGTTAGATCTTTACCCGCGATCTTTGAAACCTGATATTCGATCTCCCCCATGTGACGGTGGACCGTCACAGCATAGGCTTCGATCCCTTCGTTGCGCTCACAATAATGGGCCTTAAGAGAAACCCCACGGCCCGCACCAGAGACGCCGGACTTGGCATCCACAATGATGCTCTCCAGATCAACCAAATTCTCCTTTACCAGAGGAGCGATCCCCAGAATGGCTGAGGTTGGATAACATCCGGGGTTGCCGACCAATCGTGCCGGTTTGATCTTATCACGGTAAAACTCCGGCAGGGCAAAGACCGCTTCCTTTAGGTATTTCTTGGCTTTGTGATCAACGTGATACCACTCCTTAAAGATCTCCGCGTCATCGAAACGAAAATCCGCGCCGAGATCGATCACTTTCTTTCCGGCCTCAATGATTTTGGGAACATAATTCATGGCGATCCCGTGCGGAAGGGCCAGGAAGACTAATTCCACTTTGCCCAGAACCTTATCCAAGTCATCCAGGGTCTGATAGGTCAGATCGATCTCTCCCAAAAGATGCGGATAAAGCTCTTTGACCTTTTTGCCCTTGTGCGCTTCCTCGGACATCACCCAGATCATCTCCGCCTCCGGGTGCTGAAGAAGGATCTGCACCAAAGTTATACCAGCGTATCCGCCTGCACCTATAATTCCTATTTTAATCATTTAATGATACCGCCTCACTTCAAATCTAAATAATTCGATGGGCTGGTTCTCGCCGATCCCGGCCTTGCGGCGACAGATAGCGATCTGCTCCTCCGGCAGGTTTACCCCCGGAAGATCAGGCAGAAGAAGCCCCCGCAGCGGACCAGACTTGACGATCACCCCGTATTTTTTTGCGTCCAGCTCTTTAACTGATTTTACCGGCACCGGATCGCTTAAAACATCCACTGAAATCTCCAGATCCGCAAGTTCCCCCGCTTGAACCGGCGGAAATCTCGGATCCTCGGTTGAGGACTGAATTGCATTCCGAATGATCTCCCGGGCAACGCTTTCAGTTGTCGGACCAAAAGTTCCGATGCACCCTCTGAGCTGACCCTGCCTGTGCAATGAAACAAAAACTCCTGCTTTTCCCTCCATTTCCGGGATCATCTCGCGAGGAGGATCAATAACCTTTCCTTCCTTAACATAGGTTTCAATTGTCTTGCGCGCTAATTGTACTAAAGGATGCTCACTCATTCTGGTTCAAAGGATGCCACCATGTATCCCACTCCAAAAGGTCCTTCATAAGACAAAACCTCGTGTTTGACCTTCAGGCCATCCAAGGCGCCCAAAAGTATGGCGATCGACCATAAAGCATCCTGTCCGGCCTCTTCAGCCAGCGTCTCATCAAATTTAAGAATCCCT
>JAZFXQ010000174.1:0-10487 GCA_036448795.1 Candidatus Margulisiibacteriota bacterium
CGCGCGTGAAGGCCAAGTCAGCCGTCACTGTTTCCGGTCTGGAAAATGTCCTGGTCCGCTTTTCGAGGTGCTGCCGCCCCATTCCGGGCGAGGATATCATTGGTTTCATAACCCGCGGAAGGGGGATCGCCATCCACCGCAAGGATTGCGCCAATCTGGTAGGACAGGAAATTGCGAGCGAAAAAATAGTCAAAGTGGATTGGAACCCGAAAAGCGAGATGCTCTTTCCGGTAGAGATCGAGATCGAGGCTTTTGACCGGGTGGGGGTGCTTAAGGATATTTTGGCTCAGATCGCGGGGACCAGGACCAACGTCTCGGCGGCCAAGGTCTCGACCCGAAGAGGAAGCTCGGCCTTTCTCTGTCTGACCGTGGATGTAAAGGATATCGGGCATCTGGATAAGGTCACCCAGGCCATCCGTAGCGTTTCGGATGTCTACGATGTGCACCGCTAGCGTTACCCCTTAAATTCGTGTTATAATAAACTAAATGTCACGGGTTCAAAAAATCCTTGAAGGCGTCGCCAAAAGCGATCGCGTAGGGGGAGCCTATCTATTTCTTGGTCCGTCTGGAGTTGGCAAAAGGGAAACTGCCCAGGCTTTTGCAGAGGCGTTGCAGTGCAAGAAACAAGATAAATTTGTGGTCGCTCCGAGCGGCAACAGTTTAAAGATCGATCAGATCCGAGAGCTCCAGGGCTGGGTTCGCTATGGACCCTCTGCCAGCCGTTATCTGGTTTGTATTGTAGAAGGAGCAGACGCCTTAACCGACCAGGCCGCGGCGGCTTTCTTAAAAACGCTTGAGGAGCCGGCTCCCGGGGTGGTTTTTGTGCTGCTGGCAGAGCGCGAGGACAGAATTCCGGCGACCATTGCTTCCCGCTGCCAGAAGATTTTTTTTCCAGAGAGCAGAGCGGGCTGGAAGCCGGAGCGCAGTTTAAATCCGTTTTATGGGGAGCTGAAGAACATAAATAAGAAAGGGGTCCTTGAGCTTTTGCAGCTTTCTGCTGAGCTCGGAAAGGAAAAAGAGCGGATCGAGGATCTACTCTACCAGCTTTCCTATTTTGCCCGGCACGAGCTTTTAGATACGCGCTCTGCCAGGATCATTCTGGACACTCTGCGCTACCTAAAAAGGAAAGCAAATTTAAAATTGGCTCTGGACGTGATGTGTTTGCGCTTGGGAGGTAAAAATGTCCGACAAGCCGTCCGTTGAAAAGAAATTCATGGCGATCAGGCTTCGAAAATTTAACCGGGTCTGTCCCATAACCGGCTACCGGGATGAATCCATCAAGGTTGGGGCAGCGGTTATTGTGCAGACCGACCGCGGTCTGGAATACGGAGAGATCATTACTTACCGCCGCGGGCTTCCCAAGGCTTTATCGCGGGATGTCAGGCTCAAAAAAGTGATACGCTACGCAACCGCGGAGGATTTCGAAAAAGTCAAAAGTATTCCTGAACTGGAGGAGAAGGCATCCGGGGTAGCCACACAGAAGATTCGGGAACATGAACTGCCCATAAAAATTGTCAATCTGGAATATCTCTTTGATACCAATCGGCTTATCGTTTATTATAAGATTGAGGAGGGGAAGCGAGCACGCAACCTGCGGGACCTTTCCCGGGACCTGGCCACAACCCTCAAGGTTCGGGTGGATCTCCGTCAGGTTTCTCCGCGGGAAGAAGCGCGCATTTTTGGAGGGGTCGGCCCCTGCGGCAGGCCGCTCTGCTGTTCGGTCTGGCTGGAAAAGCCAAAACATGTTACGGTCAAGATGGCCAAGGATCAGGGGCTGGCTATATCTCCCACCAAGACCTCCGGCATCTGCGGCCGGCTGATGTGTTGCCTGGAATACGAATACGAGAAATAAGCAAAGGAGGGAAGTTATGCCAAGGATTGAGATAAGAAAGGGAGAGGGTCTGGAAAAGGCCCTCCGCAAGTTTAAGACCAAGCTCAGACGGGAAGGGCTCATAGACGAGATGAAAAAGCGCGAATACTACGAAAAGCCTTCCCAGCGCAGACGCAAGAAAGAAGAAGCCGCCCGAAGGCGGGAGAAGAGGCGCCGCAGAGAAGCTGAATGAAAGTTATCGATCGGTACGTTTGCATTGAGATGATCGGACCATTCTTAGTCGGGGTGGTGGGCTTTGTGCTGGTCTTGACAGTGGATCTACTCTTTACCATGGCGGATTTGATCATTAACAAGGGGGTTCCGCTTTGGGCGGTGTTGAAGCTCCTGATCTATAAGCTTCCCTCGATCATGGTGCTTACTTTTCCAGTTTCGACCTTGTTTGCCACGGCCATGGCTCTGGGCCGGCTTTCCAAGGATAACGAGATCGTGGCTCTGCGGACTTCCGGTGTAACTCTTTTCAGGATCGCCACCCCCATTATTATTCTGGGGATCCTGGTCAGTCTGGCTTCCTATGTTACCAATGAGAAGATTGTTCCGCATGCCAACCATGTGGCTACCAATATAATCCGGCAGATCATTTACAAAAGGCCCCTGCCCGAAGTCAAGAAAAATGTCTTCTTCAAGGATGCGCATAATCGTCACTATTATGCCCGTCGGGTGAACATGAAAGACAAAACCATGGAAAACATTATGGTTTATGAGGTTACCGACGAGAGGTTCCCCAGGGTAATCCTGGCGGAGAAAGCGACCTTTCGGGGAAGGATCTGGGAGCTTAAAAACGGGATCATCCACAAATACGATGAAAAGGGCTATCTGAACTATGAGGCAGCTTTTGCGGATATGAAGCTTAATGTTTCAGAAGACATCCTGACTTTTTCCGGTCAGAAGACCTCCCATGAAATGAACAGCAGCGAGCTCAAAAATATGATCGGAATGCTGGATAAGGGAGGGGTCAGCACGCATGCTTTGCGCACTGAGCTGCTCATGAAATATTCCATTCCGGCCACTTGCTTTGTTTTTGCCCTGATCGGCATTCCCTTTTCCATGCCTTCTCCCCGCTCCGGAAGGACCTGGGGAATGGTGGTAACCATTGTCTTTATGTTCACCTTCTACGTCTTCACCTCAGTTTTCAGATCCCTGGGAAAAGGGGGAATCCTTCCCCCGGTCGTGGCGGCCTTTACCCCCCAAGTCTCTTTCACCATTATCGGAACCCTGCTCCTTTTTTGGGAGGGGTGGTATAAATGAAGCAGAGCATGGAAGATCTGAAGGAGATCAGAGAGGCGCTCAAGATCGATCCGAATGATCCTTATGCTTTAAAGGCGGTCGGCAAATATTACCTGAAAGAGGGTTATTATAAACTGGCTAAGAATCATTACAATCAGGCCGTCTGTCTTTGTCCCCATCTTCTTCCTGAAATATTTCTGGATTTTGAGTTGGAGATCAAGCGGGATCCAGAGAAGATCGGTCCGCGGCTTTCTTTGGCGGGGTTTGAGATCACGCAAGGAGATATCGAGTCCTCCATTCTGGAGCTTGAAGAATCCTTGCAGGTCAGTCCCAAAAATGTGGAAACCTACAATGTTCTGGGTAAGATCTTTGTGAAACTGGGGAGAATCGACGAAGCGATTGCCTTGCTGGAAAGATCCCAGGAGGAGGGGGTCCGGGATGTTTCGCTCACCGGGATCCTGGCCGGGGCTTATCTGGAAAAGGGAAGGATCCCGGAGGCCATAAAATTTTATGAGGAGATCCTTAATTACCGGCCGGGGGATAAACAGACCCTGCGTATTTTGGGAGAGCTCTACGCCCGCCTGGAAAATTACAATCAAGCCGCCCAGAGCTACCAGGCTATGTTCTCTGATGATCCGGAGGTCGGCCGGGAAGTGATCCAAAGGTTAGAGGAGCTGCTCAAGAAAATAGAGGGGAATGTTTTTATTCGCGAGGTTTTAGCCGATGTCTATATGAAATCGCTTAAACCGGAGGCTGCGGTTACCAAGCTCCGTGAGATCGTGAGACTGGATACTTCCAAATTAGGGGATGTGGTTTCAAGGTTAAAAGAGATCTTGAAGATTTATCCCAGCCATCCTCAGGCCATGCTGGCCCTGGCTGAGGTGCTGCGCCTGCAGGGAAATTTCAGTGAATCGGTTGAGAATTATTATAACCTTACCAAAAACAACCTGGGATTTCTGGAAGAGGCGCTGCGCGGCTATCAGAAGATCTTGGAGTTCTGTCCGCAGCAGATCCTGGCCCGGACTTACCTGGCCGAGGCTTATCTTTATAAGAAGCAGATAAAAGAGGCCTTGATCGAATTTGAAAGTATGCTTGGAGTTGACCCCAGTTCTTCCGAAGCGGTCATCCGAAAGTGCCGGGAGATCATAAAAATCAATCCGCAGCTCCAGCTGGCGCATCTGGTATTGGGGAGGGCCTATCTGGTGAGGGGGGATGTTCAGCGAGCGGTCATGGAAGCGGAGGGGGTCATTTCGATTGATAAGAAGAATACCCCGGCCTATCTTCTTTTGGGAGAGGCTTATTTTAACCTGAAGCTTAGTCGTAAAGCGGTTGAGGTCTTGCACAGCGCTCTCTCTCTGGATCCCTATAATCAACAGGTTCAAGAAAGATACCGGGAGGCAAGGGAGAAGGAGATAGAGCTGGAAATTGGGTCGATTAAAAAGGGGGTCAGCGAGGATCCCTGGAGGATCTCCTTCCATCTTGATTTAGCCAAGCTTTACATCCAAAAGGGATTGCGGGAGGAGGCGGTGCGGGAGCTGCAAATGGCGCTCAAGGACCAGGCCCGGGCTCCTTTTGCCTGCAATCTATTGGGGTGTGTGCATCGCGGGGCAGGAAGGTATGACCTGGCGGCTGCCCAGTTTAACCGGGCCCTTGAGCTTGCCCCTTCTGAGATTCCAAGTTTTGCCAGAACAGCGCGCTTCAATATAACCAGCACTCACGAAGCTCAGGGAAATGTGCGCAAGGCTATCAAGGGTTACGAAAGCATTCTTCAGGAAGACATTGATTTTGGAAATCTGAAAAGAAGGGTCAAGCATCTTAAGGCGACCAGTCTTCAGAGCATAAGGAATAAGGCGCTCCTCATGGTGGTTTCAAGATGCGGCGAGGGAGAAATTGTGGCGCTCTGGGGAAGGGAAGGGAAAGGGGGGCAGGCCGGGCGCAAAGAGGACGTGCGGGTCTCCTTTGGGCAGAATTATAATAATTCTGGTTTTGAATATTTCATGAAGGCGATGCACAAGGCAGCCATCGAGGAATTCTTGCTGGCGGTTCAGCTGGATGCCAGATTTGGAGTGGCCCTGAACAATCTGGGGGTCGCCATGACAAAGGAGGGAAAATTCACAGAAGCTAAAGGCCGGCTCGAAGAAGCGGTCCAGCTTGAGCCTCATTCGGTTGTTTTCCGGAATAATTTAGGGGTGCTTTATTTTCTGCTGGGGCAGATCGACCAGGCCAAGCTCGAGCTTGAAAAGGCCTATAGCTTTGATCCGGAACTTTCCGGGGTATGCATAAACCTGGGGGATATTTGCTATTTTAAGAAAGACATCCGGCGGGCGATCGACCTTTACAAGCGAGCCGGGAACTTTGATGTCTTGACCGAACTTGCGGAGCAGAGGCTGGCCTATAAAACACCCTGATGCGATGTGCGGTTTTTATTATTATCACTTTTCTGCTCTCTTCCATCTCAATCGCTTCTGAGGAAATCCCGGTTAACGTAAAGGCCGAGAAATTAAAGTTTATCGAAGGGACCGGTATGATCGAAGCCTCCGGATCGGTTGAGGTCAACTTTAAAGAGATCACCATCTACTCTGATTTTCTGCGCATGGATCCCGAAAGCAACCTGGCCACGGCTGAAGGAAATGTAAAAATCGTCACCAGGGATTATCAGGCGGTCTCTGAATTGATCGTCTATGACGCCAGTTCTGAAATCTCGACCTTTTCCGGCTTTGAGAGCCAACTCTCTTCCGGGAGAATCAAAGGAAAACTTTATTTATCGGCGAAGGATCTGAAAGACCTGGGGGAGAAGATGCTTGGAGAGTCCGGCCGGCTTACCACCTGCGATGAGGAGATCCCGCACTATTTTGCCACCGCGGATAAGATCGAATATTATCCGGAGGACAAACTGATCGGCTGCAATGTCACTCTTTTTGTGGGAGAGCTGCCGGTGCTCTGGACGCCCTACCTGCTTTACGACTTAAGCAAAAAAAGAAAAAGGAACTGGGTCTTCGGCCATAATGAAGTTGAGGGGGATTACGTCAAATCCGCCTGGGATTATCCCTACGGCATACTCTATCTGGATCTCATGGAAAAGAAAGGCTTTGGTCATGGGACTGAGATGGATTACAATCTTCTTGGTCTGGGATTGGGGACCTTTTATCTCTATCACCTGGATGAAGAGGATACCGGGATCACCGACTGGGTCACGCGCATCGATCACACCAAACAAATAAATCCCTGGACCACCCTCAAATTAAAGCATGCCTATTCAGCGACTTATCTGATCCCTTCCGGCAGAAGAGATCAGACCACTTTCGGACTGGATCTGGGATATAAACATGAAGCCAGATGGAATCTGCGGACGAACGCTTATGATGACCGTATAGCATCTCTAGAGAAACATTCCCTGCAGTTTGATCAAGCCTATCAGAAGATATCCACCGATTATCATTTCAATTATGATTTTTCCAAGAGGTTTCCCAAATGGATCCGATCCTCGCAAAGACTGCATCATCGGCGACCGCTCTGGTCAGATAACGTGATGTTGACCACCCGCACGAATTATTATCACTATATCCCCACCGAAGGAGCCATCGGAGACCAGCGCCTGGAACCCCTGGTCGAGATAACCGGAAGAGAACCGGGCTTTTCCTGGCGTTACAGTGAGAACTGGTACATTGATCTGGACGGAGACGATTATACGGCAGATGAATCTTATCAGTACCTGGAGAAACTGCCGGAGATCGAGGTCACTCCCAATCCGGTGGATGCCCGGCTCTTTACCCTTAGACCCAAATTTGGCTACGGATACTATCACGAAGTGCGCTATGTGCCTCAGCTCGGGAGAAACCGGGATTATGGAACCCAGCGTTACCAGGCCACTTTAAACGCGGACCGAAGAATTCCTCTGGCTTGGGGGACGGCGGCCATTCTGGGGGCTGGGTTAGATCAGTTTCTCTACACTCCCGGAGACCAGCTTTACGCTTATCGGGAAAGCCTGAGCCTGCACACCAACCTGGGCGGTTTTTTCAGGAACGAGATAGATTATCGGAAGGGTTCCACTGATGGGAATACCCCTTTCTTGTTTGACCGCCTCGGAACCCGCTATCATAATGTGGGTGAGCGCATGACCTTTTATCATCAGAATAAATTCAGGTGGCTCATCAGCGGAGGACATAACTGGCAGACCCATAGATGGTTTGATGTGGATACCAATCTTTTGATAAAACCGACTGAAAAACTGCACTGGAATCTGCGGACCGGATGGGACATCGAAAACACCAGATACAAGGATCTGGTCAACAGCTTAACCCTCGCACCTTACAGTTTCCTGAGCATGCAGTTCTCAACGGTTTCGGATCTGAATGCGGGAGAGATTAAATCTGGGAGCGCTCTCTGCGATATCTACTTTCTGCAAGGGGAGCCCAATCAGTGGCATCTCAAATTCAGCCAGGTTTATGATCCGGCCAGCGATCAGTTTAAAATGCGTGATATAATGGTGATCAAGGATCTGCATTGCTGGGAGCTCAAGTACACTTATTCCGATCTGCGCAAGGAGTTCAGCCTGACCTTCAGTCTAAAAGCCCTGCCGGATGAGCCGGTAGGATTATCAACGGGGAGGGGCTTCTATTTCGACAGCTTTGAAAAAGAGCTTAAGGGACTTAAGAAAGAGGGAGCGATTAGGCGCTACTAGACAAATGACGAATTACGAACTAATCAATGATGAAATAATGTCCAATAACCAAAACCGAAATTGGAAATTTGGATTTGGGATTTATTTCGTCATTCTGGTTTGGTCATTCGTCATTATGCTTGCAGGTGGTTGCGCCAAAACAGTGACGCAAATAGTGACCTACGGCGACCAGATGGCGGTCGAGGTCACTCTGAGGGGGAACCCGGATAACGATGCCAACCGTTATTTCCTGGTGGTAAGCAATAATGCAAATTATAAGATCCCGCTTCCTCCGCCGGACCTCATCGAAGATGCGCCTGAGTTTATTGAGCCGGGAGACACACCCACTACTGGTTCCCCGGAAGCCTATTATACGAATTTTTATTCGACCTGGTCGGGCTACATTATTTTGGAGCCGAGCGGATTCTTTTTGGTCAGGGGGCCCTTTGTGATCGATCAAACTCCGACCCCGGAGGTTCTTTCGAATCTGGGAGAGGTCAGCACCAAGATCAATTTCAGCTTCCGCCTGGGAAGGATCTTCGATACGGTTCCGGATAATATCTATTTTGATTTTGTGACGGTTCCCTGGCCGGACGGGGAGGCCAAGATCCCCTCGGATCATCTGCCCACCACCAATAATTATATTTCTAAGATCTCGGGATCGATCGCTGCTATAACTGATAATGAGGATAGCGGGCTTGAAGCGAGTTTGGATATCCTGGGCTGCAGGGTAGAGATAGAATGAATTTGTTTTTATCTATATTTTCCGGGGTATTGTTGGCCCTGGCTTTCCCCAAGTTTAACCTTTATTGGCTAGCCTGGGTAGCGCTGGTCCCCTTCTTTGTGGCTTTGGCCAGGACAAGGAACTGGAAGGAATCTCTCCTTTGCGGATTTTTCTTTGGGATCTTCTTTTTTGGGATACATTTGTTCTGGGTGACGACCCTTTTCCGTTTTGTGCAAGGGTGGATCATTCTGGGATGGATAGCGCTTACTCTGTTTCAGACGCTCTTCATCCTTTTATTTGTTACAATTCTTTACTTTATAGGTAACCCTAAGAGGGTTACCTACGCGTTTTCGCTGGCTTTGCTTTGGACAGCGGTGGAGTGGCTCCGCGCCTGGGGGCCCTTTGGAGTTACCGGCGGAGACGTTGGCTATTCTCAAGTGCAGTTGCTTCCCTTGATCCAGATCGCTTCGCTTTCCTCGGTTTACGGGGTCAGTTTTTTAGTGGTGTTATTTAATGCCTCGGCTTTACAATTTCTGACGGATAAAAGAAAATGGCAGGCCCTGGCTTTATCCTTGGTTTTGATTATAGGTTGTTATGGGTATGGTTCTTTTGTCATGGGAGGTGGAATGGGGGACGAGGGACGAATTAAACTCGCTCTCCTCCAACCCAACATCGATCAAAAAGATAAGTTGAACCTGGCCATGGTCCAGCCGGTTTTTGATGTGCATGAAGAGATGACCCGTCAGGCCATGAAAGAGAAGCCGGATATAATTATCTGGCCGGAGACCGCCATCTTTTCCTATGTTCTGCATGATCCGCCCCTTTTCAGGCGCATGCGGAAATTGGCAAGGGAATCCAGGGCCTGGCTGATCTTTGGAACCCCGCATTATATTGGAAACAAAGCCTACAACTCGATCGTTTCCATGTCTCCTTCAGGCAAAGTGGTTTCCCGCTACGACAAGCAGCAATTGGTTCCTTTTGGAGAATATCTTCCTTTTCGAAAAATTCTTTATCCCTTTCTGAAAGGGGTTGGATATTATGAGGCGAAGTTTTCTTCCAATCCCCATCCGGAATTGATCAAGGCCAAAGATTTGAAAATAGCCGCAGCGGTCTGTTTTGAGTCAACCTTTCCCGATTTGATCCGCAAAAGAGCAAAAAGAGATCCGGATTTTATTTTGCTGGTCACGAACGATGCCTGGTTCGATGACTCATCTGCACTTTACCTTCATCTGAACACAGGAATTTTTCGCGCGATTGAGAACCGCAAATATTTTATCCAGGTCGGGAATACCGGTCTTACAGCGGTGATCGATCCGTATGGCAGAATCCTTAAAAAGACTAAGGTTAACCAGCGGAAGGTAGTTACTTTTAAGCTTCCTATTTCTCAAGGTATGTGATAGATTTTAAGAGGAGGAATTAAGCAATGAAAAAATGGTTGGTTGGTTTGTCAGTAATAGTTTGTTTGATAGCGATGGGGGGAATTATCACTGGGTGTAGTGAGCTTTTAAGGCTGCCAACCACAACAACTACGAGCACAACTACATCAACAACCACGACGGTAATAGCAACTATTCTCGGAGACGTAAATGGGGATGGCTATTCAGATGTAATTGTGGGAGCTATGGGGGCAGATGGAGGAGGGGAAAACAGAGGTCAGGCCTATGTATATTTTGGTGGTACTTCGATGGATAACACAGCAGATGTGACTTTTTCAGGAGGAGCAGATTATGATAATTTTGCTGTTTCAGTTTCTTCAGCCGGAGATGTAAATGGGGATGGCTATGTAGATGTGATTGTGGGAGCTTATTATGCAGATGGGGGAGGTACAAATAGCGGACAAGCCTACATATATTTTGGTGGTACATCAATGGATAACACAGCAGATGTGACTATTACAGGAGGAGCAGAATGGGATGGGTTGGGTTACTCGGTTTCTTCAGCCGGAGATGTAAATGGGGATGGCTATGTAGATGTGATTGTGGGAGCTT
>JAZFXQ010000175.1:0-7872 GCA_036448795.1 Candidatus Margulisiibacteriota bacterium
TCTCTTTCCTTTTCGCGGGGATACTCCTGACCGCGGCTTATTATTTTCGTGTCATTCAAACCTTTTTTTCTCCGGAAGAATTCCAGCATAAACCGGATTTTGTGCCCCAGCCGGTAGGGCCTTTTGAGCACATTTCTACTTATATTTTTGCTTTCTTTTGTCTCTTATTCGGAATATTTCCAGGCCTAATAATTAATATAATTCAGCCAGCTGTAAAGGTGCTTCTGCCATGATATTTGAAACATCATTGTTGCCCATTGATAATCTAAGCCTTTTCATGCTTGCCTTGATCGCTTTTTTATTCCCTTTAATTTTTATATATTCTTTAGCTTACGTAAAACGCAATTTATTCCGCTACTATTTTGTCCTTTTTATAACCCTGGGCGGGATGCTGGGAACGGTTCTGGCCAGGGATCTTTTAAGCTTCTATATTTTTCTTGAAATAATGACGGTCGGCATTTATTTTCTGATCATTGATAATGCTAAAAAGGAGTCATTCCCGGCCGGTTTCAAATATATCCTCATGATGTTTGCCGGGGGAATATTTATTCTTGTGGCAACCCTGATGCTTTATAATCTGACCGGGACCTTTGAGTTTGCTGAAATAGCAAGGGTCGCGCCTGCTCTGCCCGGGGCAGCGGTCGCGCTTATTTTCGCTCTATTTACCATTGGATGCCTGGTTGAGATGGGTGCGGTTCCGTTCCATGTCTGGCTGCCGGACGCGCATCCGGTCGCACCTTCGCCAATTTCTGCGCTTCTTTCCGGGGTCGCGATCAAAGTCGGGGCTTACGGCATTATAAGAATGATCCTTACTCTAGAGGTCTTAAATTCTGCGATAATACTCATAGGAATCATTTCTATGCTTTTTGGGGTGGTGCTGGCTTTGAGGCAGACCGATGTTAAAAGGTTGTTGGCTTATCACAGTATCAGCCAGATGGGATACGTACTACTTGGGATTGGACTGGGAAGCGGAATTGGCATGGCAGGCGGCCTATTTCATATTCTAAATCACGCAACCTTTAAGATGCTGCTTTTCCTTTGTATGGGCGCGGTTATCTATGCTACAGGAGAAAGAGAGCTTAATAAATTAGGGGGATTAGGAAAGCGCATGCCTATCACTCTAGTTGCTTTTGGCATCGCAGCCCTGGCCATATCCGGCATACCGCCTTTTAATGGTTTCGCCAGCAAGGCCATGATCTCTGAAAGTGTCTCCGGTAATTTTCTTTTGAAACTTGTGATAATTCTTACCGCTGCCGGCACTTTCGCGTCCTTTTTTAAATTGTTCCGGTTTGCTTTTTTAGGAAGCCTTCCGGCAAAGCTAGAAAAAACCAGGGGTGTGCCCATCCTTATGCTGCTTCCTATGCTGGTACTGGCTGCTGCATGTCTTTGCATAGGCCTTTTTCCAGCGCAGTTGTTGAGCAGTTTGATCGCACCCTCGATCGGCTCTGCGATAACATTTAATTTCTGGAATATTAAAATATTCATTGATACGTTTTTGATAGTATTTTTGGGGTTTGGAATTTATATTTTAGGATCGAAGACCGGATTCTTGAGAATTGAAAAAGAAGCACTCGCACCATCTTTTGTTCGTTATTTTAGTTTGGACAGAATTTGCCGTGATGCTGCAAGCGCACTAGAACGTGGATGTATAGAATTAAAGAAACTGCACGCCAGAAATTTAAACGCCCATCTGCTTTGGGTGTTTTTGGCTTTGGTTACCCTGATTTTTCTGTTGAGGTAAACTCACATAAAAATCGGTTTTTTAAGCTTCTTGAAATCTTGAGACAAACATATCAAAGATGCCGCTTATTAAGACCAGTGCTCCAAGCAAAAGCATAATGACGCGTAAGCCAATTAGGTCTGCCACTTCACCCAAGATAACCACCGGAAAAGTAAAAGCTGAATTAATAAACATATTTTGTACCCCGAAAACCCGCCCCCGAATTACCCTTGGAACTTTTTCGTGCAGGATAGTTTGAAGTGGTGCAATGATAAAAGCATTCCCAAGCCCAAGGAAAAAGATCAGCGTAAAAACAGCCCAAATATTTTTGATTTGAGAGAGGAGCAGCAATGAGACTCCTCCCAGAAGAAAGCCAATAAAAACCAATCTTCCCTTTTTGAACCGATGGGCAAATCGTCCCAAAAACAAGCTGCCGAATACCATGCCTGTCCCGGCTGAAAAGATCAAATATCCGAAGTTAGCTGCTCCGATCCTCAGGATCTTTTCAGAAAAGCCGATGGCTAACATGCATACCGCAGCCAAGACTGATGTTGCAAAGAATAGTTTTATTAAAGAGTATTGAATAAGCGATTTTCTTCTGATAAATTCCAATCCCATTAGTAATTCTTTGAATAAATTCATAAGGCTGACCCTTGTTCTTTTTTCTCTGTGTTTAAGGGAGATCATAAAAGTTGCCAAAGTTGAAAAAAGATGAAGAGAGGCCGCGATCATCAGCACGATTTTGATTCCGAAAAAATTGGTTAAAGGCGCGGCCATACCGATCCCAATAATGGAAGCCGCCATCAAGGTCATCATAAAAAGAGAATTTGCCGCAATAAGGTCACGTTTTTCTACGAGAATAGGGATGCTTGAGGTTTCCGCCGGCGCAAAAAACTGTGATACAGAAAATATTATAAAACTTATCATAAAGACAATTGCCAGGCTTTGGTTTATAAAGGGGATTATGAGGAATATCAGCAGTCCTCGCAGAATATTTGAAAAGATCATGACAAATTTTTTGTTCCAGCGATCCACGAAAACGCCGGCAGTCGGGCCAAAAAGAACCGCGGAAACACCAAAAGCCAGCATGGGAAGGCTGACACCTAGATTGCTTTTTGTTAATCGGTAAGCCAATATCAGCAAAACATAGAGCAAGAATCTGTCCGCCAGCTGGGACATGAGCTGGTCAAGCCATAGGAATAGAAAGTTCTTATTCCTGAGAACATGCGAAAATCTTGCCCGCCTGGGTATTTTTAGCAGGTTTTCTTCCATATCTCAGAATATTTTTAGTATCTTATATCTCATAATCCCTTTAGGAGCCTCAAATTCAACAACGTCGTTTACTTTGCGATTTAATAAGGTGCTGCCCAGAGGGGAAGAAGTTGAAATTTTGTTCTGGAAAATATCTGCCTCCAATTCTGATACGATAGTGTATTCTAACTTTCCTTTCGAAGTCAAGTCCTTGAGACTGACTATTGAACCCATTACAACCTTGCCTTTAGGAATATTTTTGTCTTTAATAATTTGCGCGTTGCGCAGCTTTTCTTCCAGCTCGGCAATTCTCATTTCATTTAAACCTTGCTCTTTCTTGGCTTCGTGGTATGCGGAATTTTCCTTGAGATCACCATGTTCTCTGGCTTCTCCTATTGCTCTGGATATTTCCCTCCGCTTCACGCTTTTCATGTATTTGAGTTTTTCATTTAATTCATCATAAGCTTTTTTGCTTAAATATGTATCACTCATGGGTTGCTCCTTCTTGAGTTAAATACCTTGATCCCGCTCTGCCTCTTTTAAAAAATAGGGATTAGGCTTGCGGCAGGCGCATTATCAAATTAGCCTGGATCTCTAATCTCTGTTTTTGCTCATCTTTGCGGGATTTCCCTCCCATCTCCCAGCCAATAAGGAGTCCTCTCCTTATTGGCCTTCGGTTTGACCTTTGGGTTTTGTAGGCATTCTAAATTCCTGGTGGCTTTGGGGCTGGACCGCGCAGCTTATTTGCAGGTTTTTATCCCAAGTATTTTGTAAATTAAGCAGTGACCGGCCAGTCCGCTGAACATTAGATAAAGGCCCGTGATCAGTGAAATAAAAGTAAGGAGATTGGACATGGTTATATAAGATGTGGATAACATTAGGGCACCCCCAATTATTATTCTGGCAAAACGATCAAGGGTGCCTTCATTTTGTTGTATGGTCATATAAACTCCTCCTTTTTATTCTGGCCGTACGATATATTACCATAGTTATTCAAAAAAACAAGAGGAATATCATTGCTAGGCTGGATAGATTATGGTAAAGTAAAAGCATAGAGGAGGTATCTTATGCGTAGATTCCCATTTGTTTTGACGATCATTATAGTTTTTGTGGCCTGGATGATTCTCCAATCCCTGATAGCCCTTTATCCGACCTTTCTCTGGTTTGATAACCTCAACTTTGCCTCTGTCTTCTGGATCAATCTGAACGCTAAGATACTGACCGGCCTGGGTTTTGGTCTGCTTTTCTTGTTAATCGCTCTGGTCAACGTGTTTGCGGCTCGCTGGCTTACAAAAGGGATAAGAAAAGAAAGGAAAAGACCGACAACCGATATCAAAAGAATGATCCGGGAGCTTTTTGGTGAGGGGGGTGGGGAAGAGGAGGGGGAAATGATCGATGTGACGCCAGAGCCAGGGGCAGAAAGAAGAATGGGTCTTTTATGGGGGCTTGGTATTCTTGTCGTTTCCATCTTCATGGGGCTTTCAGCTGTCACTCAATGGCAGGTGGTGCTTAAGGCTTTAAATGCTTCTTCCTTTGGAATTGCTGATCCTATTTTTGGGAAAGATATCGGATTCTATATTTTCAATTTTCCTCTGCAGAAATTTGTTCAGGGATTTACTTTTTCTGCGTTATTGCTTTCGTTTTCTGCGGCAGTCTGGATTTACTTGCTGGAAAATGGCATTTCGTTTGAACAATTCAGGCTTTCGTTTAGTAAAGGAGTAAAGGCTCATCTGGCTTTGCTTTTGACGGCGATCGTTCTGGTTTTAGCTTGGGGATTGTGGTTGGGCGAACTGGGGATTTTGTATTCAGCGCGAGGAATTGTTTTTGGGGCTGGTTATACTGATGTTAAAGCACAGATTTTGGGGTATAATCTGCAGATTTTGGCCCTTGGC
The DNA here is from genome assembly GCA_036448795.1 of Candidatus Margulisiibacteriota bacterium. GTDB lineage: Bacteria > Margulisbacteria > WOR-1 > O2-12-FULL-45-9 > O2-12-FULL-45-9 > JAZFXQ01. Next base: position 4,864 of record JAZFXQ010000175.1, read on the forward strand.
TTTTTAGCTTTGCTCTTAGTAATAAATATATTTCAAAAGGATTACAGAATTCCCATTGCCGGAGTGGCTGCTTATTTAGTGGTAGCGGTGGTCATGGGTGGGATCTATCCGGGATTTGTACAAAATCTTCAAGTAAAGCCAAGTGAAATCTCCCTGGAAGAGCCCTATATTGAACACGGCATCAAATTTACGCGACTGGCCTATGGACTGGACAAGGTGGAGGAAAAGGACTTTGCGGCCGACCAAAAACTGAGCCTGTGGCAGCTGCGCAGGAATGTCCAGACCGTGAGCAACATCCGGCTCTGGGATCCCCGGCCCTTGATCAAGACCTACCGGCAGCTCCAGGGCATTCGCCTCTACTATGATTTTGACGATGTGGATGTTGACCGCTACCGCATCAACGGCAGATACCAACAGGTCATGCTTTCTCCACGCGAATTAAAGATCGATAAGCTTCCCGAGAAAGCCCAGACCTGGGTCAACCGTCATCTCAAATTCACCCATGGCTATGGGGCCTGTCTTTCGCCGGTCAGCGAGCAGACCCCGGAGGGCCTGCCTGACCTGATCGTCAAAGATATTCCGCCGGAGACCAAAACCAATCTAAAGATCGAGCGGCCGGAGATCTATTACGGCGAAGAGACAAATGAATACGTGATCGTTAAGACTCGGGAAGAGGAGTTCGATTATCCGAAAGGGGATAAGAATATCTATACGACTTATCAGGGCAGGGGTGGGGTTCAGATCAGCTCACTCTTGCGCCGCCTGGCTTTCACTATCAAATATTCCGATCTTAAGATCTTGTTAACTGAGTACATAACTACTGACAGCCGGATCCTGTTCGATCGCAACGTTCACCGCCGGGTGAGGAAAATCGCGCCATTCCTGCACTACGACCGCGATCCTTATTTGGTGATCTCAGGTGGTAGGCTCTACTGGATCCAGGATGCTTATACCACTTCCGATCTCTTCCCTTACTCGGATCCGACCGGTTTGGGCTTTAACCGCTTCAATTATATCCGCAATTCGGTCAAGGTGATCACTGACGCTTACAACGGGAATGTCACTTTTTACCTGGCGGATGAAAAGGATCCCCTGGTAAAGACCTATCAGAAGATTTATCCTGCTCTTTTTAAACCCCTTGCGCAAATGCCGGAGGATTTAAAGAAACATGTGCGTTATCCCTACGATTTGTTTATGATTCAATCCCGGAAATACGCCGCTTTCCACATGCAGGACCCGCAGGTCTTTTATAATCAGGAAGATCTCTGGAATGTACCAAGGGAGATCTATGCCGGCACCGAGCAGGCCATGGATGCTTACTATATTATTATGAAACTACCGGAAGAGAAAAAAGAGGAATTCTTGCTTATGCTTCCTTTTACTCCCAATAAAAAGGACAATATGATAGCCTGGTTGGCTGCCCGCTCAGATATGCCAAACTATGGGAAACTCATAGTTTATAAATTTCCTAAGGATAAATTAATTTATGGCCCAATGCAGATCGAGGCGCGCATTGATCAGCAGACCGAGATCTCCCAGCAGTTCACGCTCTGGGGCCAGGTCGGTTCGCGGGTCATTCGCGGGAATCTTCTGGCGATACCGATCGAGCAATCCATTCTCTACGTTGAGCCGATCTATCTGGAGGCGGCCACCGGGGAATTGCCAGAGCTAAAACGGGTCATCGCAGTTTATGGCAAAAATGTGGCTATGGCTAGGACACTGGATGGGGCTCTTTCGGCAGTCTTTGCAGGAAGGGTAACGACGGCTGTGAAGTATGAAGTTCCGAGTTATCTTGGGGCTAAAGAGCTGGCGAAGAAGGCTCTCGAGCTTTATAACCGCGCGCAGTCCAGTTTAAGGCAGGGCGATTTCGGGGCTTTTGGAGATAGGTTCAGAGAGCTTCGAAAGATACTGCAGGACCTATCCCAGTAGCCTCTTGACGATTCCTTGACGATTCGATATAATGAAGGCATGTTGAATGCCCGTCAGAAAGAAATCTTAGAATTATTGAATGATCATTCCTCGCTTTCCACCCGGGATCTCCAACGATCTTTGAAATTGACCCGCGCTCGGATTCATCAGCTGATCGCCCCGCTAGTTAAGCGAGGATTGGTCAAAAATGAAGGCCAGGCCCGCGCAACTCTTTATAAAATATCGGACAAGCGAAACAGGGACCAAATTAGTCGAGAAAACTGGGATTTGCGCAGAAAAGTTCGAGAATTGGAAAGGGCCTTAGATGATCGAAAAATTATTGAGCGGGCTAAGGAGATCCTGATCGCCCAGTTCGATATCCTTCCGACTGATGCCTACCGCAAGCTGCAGGAACAGAGCATGGATTCCGGCCGCTCCATGCGCGAGATCGCGGAGAAGATCCTTTCTGCTTACGAGCTCTGATTGACCTAGGCCTGATTTTTTGATATAATATAAAATTGTTAAAGGCAAAGACGCCCTCGCGGGCGTTTTTTTTTGGAAAAAAGGAGGTTAATGAGATGAAGGCAGTTTTAGTGTTAGAGGACACAACGATGTTTGAAGGGGTTTCTTTTGGGGCAGAAGGAGAAGTAGTTGGGGAAGTTGTTTTTAACACCCAGGTAGTTGGTTTTCAGGAGATCCTGACCGATCCGGCTTATGCCAGGCAGATCATTGCCATAGGATATCCCCACGTTGGCAATGTCGGGATCAATGACCGCAGCCATGAATCAGATAAGACCCATGCTTCGGCCTTTGTGGTCAAGGAATACAGCAAGGTCTACAGCAATTGGCAGGCCAAGGGCTCCTTAGGTGATTTCATGAAAAAGAACAAGGTGATCGGGATCGAGGGTGTCGATACCCGGGCCCTCACCGTTCATATCAGGGATAATGGAGAAATGAGGGGAGTTGTTTCCACTAAGGATTTTAGTAAGGAAAGTCTGGTCAATAAAGCTAAAAGCTATCAACTTCCGGACCTGGTCTCTGAAATAAAATCCGAAATCCGAAGCACGAAATCCGAAACAAAACCGAAATCCGAAACAATAA
>JAZFXQ010000176.1:0-9856 GCA_036448795.1 Candidatus Margulisiibacteriota bacterium
CCTTGACGATGGCAACGGTTTCTTCGTGTGCCTTGGCGTCTTTTTTCTGAGCGGGTGTTTTATTTTTTCTTTCTCTTGATAAGGTCGGGGTTTCAGGTTCCACAACAATCGTACTTGCTTCTTCGTAATTATCCGGAAGTTCATTTGTGATCTCTACCTGTTCTCGAGGGGTATAGAGGGGAGAGTGTTTTAACATCCGCTGGTGTTCGCGATGGCGGCCTTCCAGTTCCCTTACGTCCTGTTGAGGTTTGACATTGGTTTCTTCATTTTCGACTTCCGGGGTCAAGGGCCTGTTTTTCAGAACATCGATAAAGGATTGGTTGCGGTCGATTCTTCCGCTTCTTTCCTCAATGACCTTTTTGTCGGTGGCAGTGAAGATGACTGCCGAGGATCCGGCAACTGCCGCTTCCTGCCCGCCCATATTTGGGATTATTGGTGCTATTGGTTGTCCAGCCATTTTGTTTTGCCTCTCATTATATATATCGTGTATTAAAGGCAAAAACTTGCATAAATACCTAAATGTGCTTGACAAGGACATATCTCTACAGTTAAAATCGACTTTAGAAGAAAGTGAATAACGAGTAAAGGAGGTGGAACATGGTTACAGGATATTGCGTGAAGTGCAAGAAGAAACAGGAAATGAAGAACGCCAAAGGAGTTACTTTAAAAAACGGCAGAAAAGCCACCAAGGGTGAGTGCCCGAAGTGCGGAACGAAGATGTTCAGGATAGGTGGTTAGTCCTAAAATAGTTAGTTAGCTTAATAGTCAGTTAGTTTGTTAGAGTAAAAAGGCTGTAGGCCGGAAGATGCAATCTTGCGGCTTATGGCCTTTTTTGATAGAATAAAATGTTATGCCTCACAAAGATAAATTTGTACACCTCCATTCTCATTCGGAGTTCAGTTTATTAGACGGGGAAGCGCGCATCCCGGATCTGGTAAAGACCGCCAAGGAATTGGGGATGCATTCCCTGGCCTTAACCGACCACGGCAACATGTATGCTGCGGTCAAATTCTACTCCGCTGCCAAAGAAGCCGGCATCAAGCCCATCCTGGGCTGCGAAATGTATGTGGCCCCCCGCACCAGGTTTGATAAAGAAACTAAGCAGGATCGTTCCCCTTATCATCTGACCGTTCTGGCGAGAGATGGGCAAGGTTACCGGAACCTCTTAAGACTGGTCTCCCTGGCTTCCATCGAGGGTTTCTATTCCAGGCCCAGGATCGACCGGGAACTACTCCAGAATCACAGGAAAGGGTTGATGATCCTTTCCGGATGCCCCAAAGGAGAAGTGCCTCAATTGATCGTGCAAGGCAAATATGAACAGGCCAAGCAGGTGGCCTCCTGGTACAAAGAGCTCTTCGGGGATAATTATTATCTGGAAATTCAGGATATGGGACTGGCTGAGTTCAAGAAGTTCAATCCCGAGCTTGCAAAATTGGGCAAGGAACTCGGCATAAAATTGGTGGCCACAAACGATGTGCATTACGTCCGAAAAGAAGATGCCTTTTATCAGGATGTTCTGCTTTGTGTGCAGACCGGATCGTTCCTGGATGACGAAAAAAGGATGAGATTGGAGACACAAGAATTCTATCTCAAGTCCCCGGCAGAGATGATGGCTTTGTTTGCTGATTTTCCGGAAGCCATCCGGAACACGCTGGAGATCGCCGAGAAATGCAATCTGGAGCTTGAGATCGGGAAAATGCATCTTCCTCATTTCCCGGTGCCGAAGGGGGAGACCCCTGAAACCTATCTTGAAAATCTGGTTTGGGCGGGGGTTAAGAAAAAGTACGCCTTTCATGAACAAGATAAAGATTTGCTTCCGCCTGAGATCATCGACCGGGTTAAATACGAGCTTTATACCATTGAAAAGATGGAGTACGCTCCCTATTTCTTGATCGTGCAGGATTTTATTAATTTTGCGAAAAGCCAGGGAATCCAGGTCGGACCAGGCAGGGGATCGGCAGCCGGGAGCATTGTTTCCTACGCTCTGGGGATCACCAATGTTGATCCCTTAAAATACGGATTGATCTTTGAGAGATTCCTGAACCTGGAAAGAATATCCATGCCGGATATCGATATTGATTTTTGTTTTGAAAGAAGGAATGAGGTTATCGAGTATGTGGCCAAGAAATACGGCCAGGACCATGTGGCGCAGATCGTGACCTTCGGGACCATGGCCGCCCGGGGCGCCATCCGGGATGTGGGGCGTGTGCAAAGAATGCCTCTGCCCGAAGTGGATAAAATTGCCAAGCTCATCCCTTTTGGGCCGGAAATGACCATAGAAAAAGCACTTGGTTCGGTAAAGGAATTACGCTCTCTTTATGAAAAAGATGAAAGAGTGAAAGCCCTTTTGGAAACGGCCCAAAAATTGGAGGGGCTCGCCCGCCATGCTTCGGTGCATGCCGCAGGGGTCGTGATTTCTGAAAAACCCTTAACCGAATATGTCCCCCTTCAAAAAATAGATGAGAATGTGATCGTCACTCAATATCCCATGGGTGACCTGGAGAAGATCGGTCTGTTGAAAATGGATTTTCTGGGTCTCAGAAATCTTACCATGATCGCGCATGCCATCCAGATCATAAAAAAGACGCGTGGAGAGGAGATCGATATCGAAACTATCCCCTTTGATGATCCAAAGACTTATGGATTATTGAGCACCGGAGAAACCATGGGGATCTTCCAGCTGGAAAGCCGCGGGATGCGGTCTCTCATAAAGAATCTGCGTCCAAGCACCTTTGAGGAGATCATCGCGCTTTTAGCGCTCTATCGACCAGGCCCTTTGGAAAGCGGCATGGTCGATGACTATGTCAAACGCAAGCACAGACAGGTCCCGGTAAAGCATGAGCTTTCTGAGCTCCAGCCCATTCTGCGCGAAACCCATGGAGTGATCCTCTATCAGGAGCAGGTTATGGAGATCGCCGGCAAAATTGCCGGCTTCAGTATGGGACAGGCCGATCTCCTGCGGCTGGCCATGGGTAAAAAGAAAAGCAAGGAAATGCATCAGCAAAGGGAGTTCTTTATCGAGGGGGCGGTCAAGCGCGGGGTCTCAAAGCATAAAGCCACTGAGCTTTTTAATCTGTGCGCCAAGTTTGCCGGGTACGGATTCAACAAATCCCATTCCACGGCTTATGGAGTGATCTCTTACCAGACCGCCTATCTCAAAGCCAATTATCCCATAGAATTCATGGCGGCCCTGCTGACCTCGGTCATGGGCAACACCGATAAGGTTACGGCTTATATTAATGAATGCCGCCGCTTGGGGATAAAGATCCTGGCGCCGGACATCAATGAAAGCTTCCGCAATTTCACGATCACCAAAGAAGGGATCCGCTTTGGTCTTTCGGCCGTAAAAAATGTTGGTTCGGCCGCCATTGATTCCATAATCTTTGCCAAGGAAAAGGGAGGGGATTTTGCATCCCTGACCGATTTTTGCCAGAGGGTCGACAACCGGGTGGTCAACAAAAAGGTCATCGAAAGCCTGATCAAGTCCGGGGCCTTTGGTTCATTTGGATCGGGAAGGGCCTATCAGTTGAGTATCCTAGGAAAGGTTCTGGGAAAGGTTTCGGCTGAACAAAAAGAGAGAGCGAAGGGACAGGAAATGCTCTTCGATTTTCAGTCGACCGTTGACCGTCGACCGTCGACCGTCGAACCCGAAGTAGAGATTGAGGAATTTCCGCCGGAGCAGCTGCTGCGCATGGAAAAGGAGATGCTCGGGCTCTACATTTCGTCTCACCCTTTGGAGTACCTGCGCGATTCTCTGGAGGGCCAGACCAGTGCGCGCATTGCGGATGTTTCTGAGATGCGGGAGGGTGGGATGCTAAAGATCGGGGGGCTTCTATCTGACTGCCGGCGCCTGACCACCCGCAGGGGGGATATGATGTTGGTGGCGAAGATCGAGGATCTGTCTGGAAATATTTCCCTGGTGGTTTTTCCAAAGACCTATGAAAGATGTTCCGCGATGCTCAACAATGACGAAGTAGTGGTGGTGAAGGGAAGAATCAATCGTGATATGCGCACGGATGAATTTAATATTGTGGCGGAGACGGTCGAACCTATGGAAGAATTAGAGAAAATAAGATCTTTACATATCGAACTTGTAGGGATCAGGGATAAAGACATACTTTCGCGCATGCGGGAGATCCTGTCATTCTTCAAAGGCCAAGATCCGGTGCTCATCCAAATGGATGGGAAGCGGGTCGCATTGGGGAGGAACTTCCATGTTGATATTAACCCCGAGATGGTCAGTCAGCTTGAAGAGCTTTTGGGAAGCGGCGCAGTGAATGTTGAGTTCAGGGCGATCAAAAAGGAACCTGAGGAGGTGTCATTTTAAATGACGAATGACGAATTACGAATGCCGAATATTAAATTTGATGAGAAGGGATTGGTGCCGGTAATAGCTCAAGATTATAAAGACGGGACAGTGCTTATGCTGGCCTACATGAACAAGGAATCTTTGCAAAAGACCCTGGAGACCAAGGAAATGTGGTACTGGAGCCGTTCGCGAAAGGAATTGTGGCACAAGGGAGATACTTCCGGAAATATCCAGAAGGTCAAAGAACTTTTTTATGATTGTGATGCGGATACCATTCTGGCAAAAATTGAGCAGGTGGGCGGGGTTGCTTGCCACACTGGAAAGAGGAGTTGTTTTTTTAATAAGATAATATGAACGCCGAAAAGATCGTTATAAAGGGTGCCCGCGAACATAATCTCAAGGACATAAATCTGGAGCTTCCCAGAAACAGCTTCATTGTTTTTACGGGCATCTCCGGTTCAGGAAAGTCTTCGCTGGCGTTTGACACCATCTATGCGGAGGGACAGCGACGATACGTTGAGTCCCTTTCGGCTTACGCCCGGCAGTTTCTGGAGCAGATGCAGAAGCCGGATGTGGATTATATCGAAGGGCTTTCGCCAGCCATCTCCATTGATCAAAAAGCTCCGCCTCGCAATCCAAGGTCAACCGTTGGAACAGTTACTGAAATTTACGATTACTTAAGACTTCTCTTTGCCAACATCGGGATCCCACATTGCCCAAAATGCACAAGAAAGATCGAGCGGCAAACTGCACAACAAATAGTGGACCAGATCCTTGAGCTTCCGGAGGGAGAAAGGATCCAGATCCTGGCTCCGGTGGTGCGCGGACGCAAGGGTGAATATAAGGACCTTCTGGCGGATATCCTGAAGGATGGATTTATAAGGGTAAGGGTTGATAGAAAACTCTATGAGATCTCAGAGGTTCCCGCCTTAAACAAGAAACTGAAACATGATATCGAGATCGTGGTTGATCGGCTTAAGGCTTCGGCCGGCAATCGCAAGCGGCTGAACGAATCCGTGGAAACCGCTCTTCGCTACGGGAACGGGATAGTTGAAGTTCTGGTCGATAAGCCAAAGGCTAAACCCAAAGTCTACAGTGAAAAGTTTGCTTGTCCGGTCTGCGGGATCAGTTTAGACGAAATAACCCCGCGAATTTTCTCTTTTAACAGCCCTTACGGTGCCTGTCCAAAATGCGGCGGGTTGGGAGATAAACTGGAATTTGATCCAGAGCTGATCATTCCGGATAAAAGCTTATCCATTGCAGAGGGGGCCATTGCTCCCTGGGGAGAGGCGGCCACTTACTATCAGCAGAGATTAGAGGCGGTGGGCGAGGAATATGGCTTTGATATCTACACCCCCCTTAGGAAATTGACCAAAGCACAGATGAACGTGATACTTTACGGTTCAGAGCGAACCATCAAATATAAACATCGACTGCCGAGCGGTTATTGGGAGCATGAGGCAGAATTTGGAGGGGTGGCGAAATGGCTCAGGCGGCGCTACGTCGAAACCAAATCTGAACATGTTCGCTACGCCATGTATCGATATATGAGCGCCATCTCATGTTCCGCCTGTAAGGGGCAGAGACTTAGACCAGAAAGCCTGGCAGTCACTATAGCCGGAAGATCAATTGCTCAAGTTACGGCTTTATCTATCGAAGGAGTAATTGAATTTCTGGATTCTTTGAAGCTTACCGAGCGCGAGGTCCTTATTTCAAAGCAGATCCTGAAAGAACTGAAGGCCCGCCTTAGGTTTCTGACGGATGTTGGCTTGGATTATGTGACGCTCGATCGAGAATCCTCAAGCCTCTCCGGCGGAGAAGCGCAAAGAACAAGACTGGCTACCCAGGTCGGATCGGGATTGGTGGGAGTGCTTTATATATTGGATGAACCTTCGATCGGTCTCCATCAGCGCGATAACAAACGCCTCATAGCGACTTTGCACAGGTTAAGAGATCTAGGAAATACTATTATAGTAGTTGAGCATGACGAGGAAACCATGCGCTGCGCGGATCACCTGGTGGATATTGGGCCAGGGGCCGGACTGCACGGCGGAGAGATCATTGCCACCGGGTCGATCTCCCATTTGCTCAAAGAAAAGAGATCGATCACTGGAAAATATCTTTCAAAAAAATTAAAGATCGATATTCCTCCGGCTCGCCAAAAAGGGAGCGGAAAGTTTCTCACCGTGAGAAAGGCCAGGCACAATAATCTGAAGAACATCGATGTTCCTTTCCCTTTAGGGATATTTACCTGCGTGACCGGAGTCTCCGGTTCGGGAAAGAGTTCGTTAGTGAATGATATCCTGTACCGGGCTCTGGCAAAAAAGTTCCACCGATCGATTGAAAAATCCGGCTCCCACCAGAGGATCGATGGGATCGAAAACATTGATAAAGTTATCATTATTGACCAGGCCCCCATCGGCCGGACCCCGCGCTCCAACCCTTCCACCTATAGCGGGGTCTTTACCCATATCCGCGATCTTTTCAGTATGACTCAGGAAGCACGCGTGCGGGGATACAAACCTGGGAGGTTTTCTTTTAATGTTCGAGGAGGGCGGTGTGAGGCTTGCCGTGGAGACGGTTTGGTAAAGATCGAGATGCATTTTCTGCCGGATGTTTACGTTCCCTGCGATGTTTGTAAGGGCAAGCGCTATAACCGTGAGACCCTGGAAGTCCATTATAAAGGCAAGAACATCTTTGATGTTTTGGACATGACCGTAGAAGAGGGCCTGGTCCTGTTTGAAAATATTCCACAGATCAGGCGAAAGCTTGAGACTTTAAGGGAGGTGGGGCTGGGGTATATCAAGCTTGGACAATCGGCTACCACTCTTTCCGGGGGCGAGGCCCAAAGAGTAAAATTGGCCACCGAGCTGGCTGCTCGCTCGACCGGAAGAACGCTCTATCTTCTGGATGAGCCGACCACCGGGCTGCATTTTGATGATATCAAGAAATTATTAGCGGTCCTTCACCGGCTGGTATCCAGCGGCAACACGGTCGTTGTCATCGAGCATAATCTGGAGGTCATCAAGACCGCGGATCATATTATTGATCTGGGGCCGGAGGGCGGGGATGGGGGTGGAGAGATCGTGGCTACCGGAACTCCAGAGAAAGTCGCCAAAAATCACAAGAGTTATACCGGGAAGTTTTTGCACAAGGTCCTATGACCACCTCACAGATCATATTTGTATTAATCATCCTGATCATAATCGTGGTTTATATCTTGATCTATAAGGGCATCTACGGGCCCCCCAAATATCCGCCGTTTGGAAGATGAGGCAGGTGTGCTAAAATATATACAGGAGGTGGGATATGGAAAACATAAGCTTTGCTGAGTTTCAAAAAATGGATATCAGAGTAGGAGAAGTAAAGTCTGCCGAGGATGTTCCTGGAGCGGACAAGTTGTATAAAGTGGTGGTGGATATCGGTGGGGAGGAGAGGATTGTGGTGGCGGGGATAAAGTTACATTATAAGAAGGAAGAGCTTTTGGGGAAAAAGGTTTTGGTTCTCGTGAATCTGGAGCCAAAGACCATCCGCGGAGTGGAAAGCCATGGGATGGTTCTCTGTGCGCACACCCAGGATCGAAGCAAACTGGTCTGCACCACGGTTGAAAAAGATATTGAGGCTGGATCAAAAGTATCATAGGAGAGCATAGAAAATGAGCAGACTAAAGGATCTACATAAATTTGGTCAGAGTCCCTGGTATGACAATATTGAAAGGGGATTGCTCCTTTCCGGAAAACTCAGGGAGATGATCGATGAAGATGGGATTGCGGGAGTTACTTCCAATCCGACCATTTTTGAAAAAGCGATCAATGGCAGTCAAATGTACGATGCTGATCTTGAAAGATTCAGCAAGCAGGGCAAGGATGTCCAGGCCATTTATGATGAATTGACCATCTGGGATATTGCCAAAGCGGCGGAGGTTTTGCTTCCGACCTATACTTCCTCAGGCAAGATAGATGGATTTGTGAGTATTGAAGTCTCGCCTCATCTGGCGCAGGATGCCGCAGGAACGGTGGCCGAAGCCAAAAGACTCTACGCAAAGGTCGGGAGAGCGAATTTATTAATAAAGGTTCCAGCCACTCTAGAGGGGGGAGAAGCTATCCGGCAGCTCATCGCCCAGGGAGTGAGTGTGAATGCGACCCTTATCTTTTCTCAGGCCCACTATACCACGGTGGCCGAGGCTTACATCCGGGGTCTTGAAGAAAGAGCGGAGAAAGGCTTGCCTGTAAAAGGGATACATTCGGTCGCAAGCTTTTTTGTGAGCCGGATCGATAGCTATGTGGATAGAATGCTGAACAGCATGATATTGAAAGAAAGAGACGAGCAGAAAATGAAGGATTTGGAAAGTTTGGCCGGCAAAGCGGCTGTGGCGCAGGCAAAAGTTATATACAATACATATATAAGAATCTTTTACGGGCCTGAATTTTCAAAGCTCAAAGGGAAGGGAGCCAACATTCAAAGGCTGCTTTTTGGAAGCACCAGCACCAAAAATCCGGCTTATAGTGATGTGAAATATGTGGAAGAGATCATCGGAGAAGGCACCATTAATACTTTGCCGCAAGCGACCCTGGATGCGTTCAGGGATCATGGGGAGGCCAGGTCTGTTTTGGGAGAAGGGCTGGCCGAGGCTAAGGCGGTTTTGGCGAAATTGCAATCTTATGGGATTTTAGTTGAAGAAGTTTGTCAAACAATTCAAGATGATGGTGTGCAGGCTTTTACTACTTCCTATGACAAACTGATCAAGTCTTTGGAAAATAAAAGAAAAAAAATTATTTCTTAGGGCTGCACTCGTAAATTACTGTCAAATTTCCGCGGATCTCGATCTTTCCAGGAGAAATCGGGGTTTCAGCCCCCGCTTCCTTAAAGGCGCGCATCCCGCTGACCGGTGGAATTACTCGTGCTTCTGCTTCCTGGATCCTCTTTATCTTGTCTAAGACCAGACCGGAAGCGGCTGCAATGACCCCTGCTTTGGCTTCGGCATCTTTAAATGCCTTTTGTAACGCAGCGTTTTTAAAGGGGGCTTTGTCTTTAACTGAGAAATTTATATTATTAACATTGGTGGCTCCGGCAGCAATGGAGGTATCAATGATTTTCCCGAGATCCCCCAGCTTATCAACCGTAACCTTGATCTGATTGCTGGCAGTATAGCCCACCAGGGTTCTTTGGCCCTTGTCGTATTCATATTTTGGGTAGAGCCTTACCCGGGTGGTCTCGATCTTATCTTTTGGGATCCCGGCCTTTTCCAAACTGGCCAACATATTGTTCATTTTTATGGCGGCTACCTCTTGGGCTTTGGTGGCGGTTTCTTCGGTTCGTTCTACAGCGAGCATGATGTAAGCCACATCCGCCTTGGCCTTTACGATCCCTTTTCCGGCAACCACGATTTTTGTGGGATCCCCTTTAAGAAAAGCGGCCTGGCAAGGAAAGCTCAGGGCTAATATTGTCAAAAGGCAAATAGATGTTCTTAACATATAGATTAACTCCTTTGAGTGAAATTTTATCATACTTGCTTATTGAATCCAACCCCAAAATAAGGTAAAATAG
>JAZFXQ010000177.1:0-5966 GCA_036448795.1 Candidatus Margulisiibacteriota bacterium
AGCAATACTCTGGAGACGAACTGAAAAAACAAATGGATAAAGGACGCGATCAGTTTTTTAAAGCTGTTGGATGGATTGAGAACATGGAAGAACAAGGAGAATTTAAGTACTTCTCTGCTGGGGAATTAGAGAGTTTGCTGCGTGAAAACGGAATTACTGACATTAAGACTATAAAATCTTTTGGCGGTCAGGCTGTCATTGTGGCAGGAAGAAAACCCTCTTAAATCTCTCAAATTGACACCTCAAGATCTTAATGAGATAATTAAATCCGATGAACTATTTTGCCTTTAGTGCCCTGGTTAATGGTCTGACAAGTATTTCACTTGGGATCTACGCCCTAAAAAAAGGATTTAGAAGCCCCCTCAATAGATACTACTCCATTTTTGCCTTCAGCGTATTCTTCTGGAGTTTTGGTTATTTTTTCTGGCAGCTCTCAACCGACCCGGGAAGCGCGCTGTTCTGGTCAAGGGTCCTGATGGCGGGAGCCATCTTGATCCCGGTAGCCTATTTCAATTTTTCGCTTTGGCTGACGAATAAATATCACGAAAAGAGATGGGAAAGCATCTTTTCATACGCGGTCTGTCTTGTTTTTCTCGCGCTGAATTTTACTCCATTTATCGTCAAAGGAATATCCAAAAAGTTGTTCTTCGATTTCTGGCCAGAACCGGGATTGATCTACCCTTTCTTTTTGCTGATGTTCTTTTTCTATGTCGTGTATTCATTGTATATAATGTATACCGTTTATCGACACGCTCCCGGACATCTCAAGGCACAGATCATGTATGTTTTCCTGGGAACTGCGATCGGTTTTGCCGGAGGGTCGACAAATTATTTTTTATGGTATGATATTCCTATTCCTCCGGTAGCCAATATATTGGTTTTGGCTTATCCTCTGCTTCTTGCTTACGCCGTTACCAAACACCGCTTGATGGATATCGGGGTGGTCATCAGCCGTGCGTTGGCAGAGGTTTTGGCGGTTTTTTTCCTGGGCTCGATTTACCTGGGCCTGGTCTGGCTTTACCGGACCTATGTCTCTACCACCATTAGTTTTGCTTTTGTGGCCTGGATCTTTATCTATGGGATCCTGGTCGGCCAGGTCCATCAAAGAGTCCGGATCTTTATTCAGACCACTTCGGATAAGCTTTTTTTGCGGGGCAAATATGATTATTATAAAGAACTTTCTGAGGCCAGTCTCCGAGTAGGTGAAAAGCTTTCCCTGTCTTCGATCTTGGGCATTTTATACCGGGTCTTTTATGAGGTGGTTGAAATTTCAGATCCGCGAATATTTCTTCCCATTCATTTTAGCGAGCCGGAGAGGTCCTCTGATCGTTATGTGCCCTATGATCGAAAAACCTTTCTTCTTCAAAAGACCGGCGAATATATTAAGTCCAATGATCCCCTGGTTAAAGAATTAATTTCAACCCGCGCTCCCATGCTGGATCCACATAATCCAGCCAGAGAATTGATGGTTCCCTGCCTGCTCGAGGATCGCTTGATAGCTATTTTTGTTCTGGGAAGGAAACTCTCTGAAGATCCTTATACCAATGAGGACATTCGACTCTTGGAAGTATTGGCCAGTCAGGCAGCCATGGCACTGGATCATACCCGTTCTTATGAGAAGATCAAGGTCGATCTGGAAGTGGTTGAAAGACAGCTTGCGCGTTCTCAGCGCTTAGCCTCTTTGGGTACGCTTACGGCGGGTGTTACCCATGAAATCCGGAACCCGCTCACGGTTATCCGTTCTGAAACCGAAAGATTAGCTAACCAGGAAAGGGATTTGCAAGCCCTCCGGCAATATCGCGACCTGGTACTGAAGCACGTTGATCGTATTGTAGGAATAATTCAGAGAATGCTGAGCATGGCCAAAGAAAAACCCAAAGAGGAAGCTGAAGTGGACCTGAATGTGATAATCCATTCAGCCCTGACGCTTGTTACCATCAGCCGCATCTCGCTAAAGAAGGAATTAAAAAAGGTCCCTCTGGTTAAGGGTGACCCGGTAGGAATGGAGGAGATATTTATCAACCTTATTCAGAATGCTATCGAAGCTATGCCGAACGGAGGAACCCTGACTATTCGGACCTACCCTGAAAATGGAAGAGTGGCTGCGGAGATCTCCGATACCGGCAAAGGGATACCGGCGGAAATCCAGGAAAAGATCTTTGATCCATTCTTTTCGACCCGGCACGAAGGGGTGGGGCTGGGGCTTTCGATCGCCTATCGCATCATCCGCGAACACGGAGGGGATATTTCAGTCAGCAGCGAGGTTGGAAAGGGGACCACTTTTAAGGTTCTTTTCTAGCCTTTTTCTTCCTGTTTAAATTGCTCCCTTTTGTCGATATGCTTTTCAAAGGTCTCCAGGACCATTTTCTCCTCTTTTCCCTCAAAATAACTGTCGATAGTTGAGATCAATTCCTCAGACTTAAAGGGTTTCTTGATGTAGTTAATTACAAACCCGGAAGTGGCCCGATCCCATTTTTCCTCATCTTCCCAGGCGGTAAGCATAGCAACCCCGATATCTTCTCCAAAATCTTTGCGGATCTTTTCCAGGAACTGCAGCCCGTCCATTTCCGGCATTTTTATGTCCAGGAGGATCAAGCGAATGCGATTGCCGCCAATCCCCATAAAGACCTTGTTTTTCTTGAGATTTTCTAAGGCCTCCTTGGCAGAGTAGGCAGTAACCACTTCGTATCTTTTGGTATCTTTTATAGTGTTGGCAATTGAATCCGCAACATCCACCTCGTCGTCCACAACCATGATAAAGGATTTAGCCATGTAATCCACCTCCATTCAAATTTTCTCATAAAACCTAAAGTCCGTCAAATACTTTTAATCGTGATATAATAGCTTAAGAATGTTGAGGTATTTGACTAAGATTATTGTGATAATACTTGTTTTATCTTTTGGGATGAGCAACGAAGCGGCTTCTCCGCGGCCAAAGAGAAGGTCTGAGCGGGGATTGTACCTGACTTCGTACACCACTCAAAATCCTTCATGGTTTAAACAGATTAAAGAGCAGGCCAAGAAGTGTGGGATAAATACCATGGTGATCGAAGCCAAGACCATTTTAAGAAGACCCTTTGTTAAGTTAATAAAAAAGCGTAAGGTAAATTCCGGGACCAGGGTTCGGCCGGATCCCTGGCTTTCAAAGCTCACCCGGGAACTGCATGAAGAAGGATTTATCGTTTCGGTGAGGCTGGTGGTCTTCAAGGACGATCATTTGGTGATTGCCCGCCCGGATCTGGCAGTCAGAGTAAAGGGTGGGAAGCTTTACCGGGACCATATGGGGGGAAGATGGGGAGACCCCTATTCAGAGGAAGTCAGGCTATATAATGCATTGATCGCAGAATGTGCTGCTGTGTCCGGAGTGGATGAAGTCCAGTTCGACTACATCAGATTTCCAGCCGAGGGGGATGCCCACCTGGCTTACTTCCCCTTTCAAAAGAAGGGGATCTCCAGGGTGGAAGTGATAAGCTCGTTTTTAGAAGAGGTGCGCGAGCGGGTCAAAAAATACAATGTTTCCATTGCCGTGGACATTTTTGGGGTGACTTGCTGGCAGAGGATGAATGACATAAAAAATCTCGGTCAGGATCTAAAAATGATGGCAAAACATATTGATGTGTTTTCCCCCATGTTCTATCCCTCCCATTTTCATTCAGGCTACGATGGTTTTGATAATCCGGGATCGCATCCCTTCTATTTTGTGAATACCGGGGTCAGGAAAGCAAAAGAGATCTTATCCGGCGAGAAAGTAGCAATTGTGCCGTGGCTGCAGGGATTTGATCTTAGATCTCCAAACTTTGGGCCGGACTATATTCTGGAGCAGATCCGGGCCTGCCGGAGTGAAGGGGTGGAGAGTTATCTAGTCTGGAATGCAGGCAATGACTATAGCGTCACCTTTTCGGCTCTCCAGAAAAATAGGGTTACGTCACGAACAAAGTGACGTAACCCCTGCGATCCTGTGGCCTACTTTTTACCGTAGCCTACCAGACAGTTATAAAGCGCTGCAAAGATCAGGCCGCCGATCCCGCCGTCAAAAAACGCCCAGACCATGCCGATGAGCGACCCTCCCAGGGAGGGCTTGTAGCCAATATAAAGCGAACCGATCGCTTTGACCAATCCTCCTCCCCAGCCCCAGAGAGCGTCCACTATTCCAAGGAAGAGCGCGCAGGCCGCCCAAATGATCCCAAGGGCCAACCCGAACTTAAGCGAGTCAAGTTTCATGCTTTCACCCCCTTTTCATAATATTGTAGAACCGGGGATTGTTGCTGTCAATCAAAAATTAATATTGAGGAGCTAAGTTCTAGGCTTCTGGCGGAAGCACCATAGTAACGTGCCATCTTAGGGGCAAGCCACCCACCAGCTTTATTTTTCCAACCGCGCAGGGCTTTTTGCTGCTGGGGCTTTTATAACACTTGATCTTCAGAAATGAATCGACCCTGATAACTTCGATGAAGTATGGATTTCCCTCTATTAAAGGAACCCTGACTGAGAATCTCAAAAGAAAGGTCGTTCCATCTACATTGCCCAGGCTTATCATGTTGCGCTCCATGGCCTTTTTTGCAAAACTATATTTTATTGATGCAGGCTTGGAACCAAGCAATGCCAGGAAAGATTCTTTATTATAAGTTTCCCCATCTTCATTCCATCGGCCGGCCCACCTTATTTCATCCGGTCCAATTAGATACTTAACTGTGCGATTTCTGGAATAGTGAAAAATTGCATACCGGAACTTATCGCTTTCGCTTAGAATTAACATTCCTTTGGATTTTTTCTTCCGCCCTGCCTTAAAATGCATTGCCTGACGCAGAGCAGGCAGGGTAAGTCGCTTATTTAAAAATACCCACCATTCAAATTCGGAAGGAGCCGGCATTCCTCCTTTGCCGACCCGCCACTTCAAAAAAGCCTCTCTCCATTCGGGATTGAGCAATTCCAGCCAGCTTGGTTTTACAGAAACCTCAGAACGCATTGCTCTGTAGTCCTTTTTCATAAAGAAGGAGCCGTTCAAAACATTTGGTGGAACTCCGAAACGATTGGATAAACCATTAAGTTCTTCATGTGCAATAAAGACCCTGGGGGCTTGGGGATGTGACTCATGCGATTCTTGATCAAAAATTTTTCTCATCCTTATAAATATAGAAGGGGGAACGACCCACTTCTCGTTATTAAGCACGACTCCCTTTTCATAGACCCCAGAAATGACACCTCTCTCTTGGGTCTGTTTATAAGCTTTTTCACTTAAAAACGGTCCTTGAGGCCCATTTGAATGTATTTGGTTGAGCGGAATACTATAATAAGATCTAATCCTTTTGTGTTTCGGCCTGATCGGATATAAAGCAGTCCTTGGCATTTTTTTCTCCTTTACTTTTTGGGCATCTTCATCAGGATGCTCCATCTTGTGGGAAAGCCTTCAAACAGGTCGATATTGGCGATCCCATAAAGAGTTTTTCTTTTTGAGATTTTATAACATTTGATTTCCAGGGCTGAATTGTGTCTGATAACTTTGATAAAATAAAACTCTCCTTTGGTTAAGGGGCGTTCAGCGGTGGGCGCAATAATGAAGGTTTCCCTTTTTATATTTCCGAGACTTAACCCTTTTTTTCCGGCCTTTCTAACAAAGCTGTATTCCCTTGACCTCGGTTTGGGACCAAGCAGCGCCATGAGGGCTCCCGGGTTAAAAGTGCCCCAATCTTTGCGGGAATGACCGACCTTTCTTACTTTATCCAGGCCAAGTTCATACATGGCCAGTCGGTTTTTTCTATAATGAAAGGATCCATGGGGCAGGCCGCCCACTTCGCTAATCTCAAATTTTCCTTTGATCACTTTGTACACTCCGATCTTAAAGGGCAACAGCGGAGGCAGCGCCGGAAAAGTGATGTGATTTTTTAAGAATATCTCCCAGGCGAACTCAGATGGTGTCGGCATCTTTCCCTTTCCCACTATCCATTTCAGAAAAGCTGCCCTCCATT
>JAZFXQ010000178.1:0-2809 GCA_036448795.1 Candidatus Margulisiibacteriota bacterium
GAGGAAACGGCAACCCGGCAGGACGAGACACAGCACCAAACCTTCTGGGTCGAAATTTACGCCGAATCCGAAAGCCAGCAACACGAACGCTACAACCCGGTTTCGGATCTATCCGTCAGGGTGGGAATCCACACACTCAAAATCGGCGGCAAAGATCTGGATCTATACCTGAAAGGCCGGATCTTTGCCGACAATGACCGGCTTTACTGGAACAACCGCTATGAACTCGGCCTGGGAAGCCGCTACCGCCCTTTCAGCGATTGGGGCCTGATCCTGTTTGGCGAGGTTCTATACGGCGGCTACACCGGCCGGGAAAACCCGGATGAGCCCAATCCCGATGACGCGCCCTATGTTGACTTCCAGGGCGGCCTGGCTTTCTGGAACTGGTGGGGCAGGCAGCCCTGGCAGACTGGTCAGGCCTTGGAAGCCTATCTGCCGTTTACCGGCTGGCGGGAATTTTACGGGGACGGCATTTATTACCACCATGCCAACGACGATCTGATCGTCACGGCGGATTACAAAGAAGGGCTTTTACTGGGAAAAATCGGTCCCGTGGGCGTCGACGTCTTCATGGCCCTGGAAGCCGGCTGGGACACCAAAGCCTACGCCTGGAACAGCTACATCGCTTCCGGCCTGGGGATTCGCTTCAAGCCCTTCGAGAAGCTTGATTTAAAGATCGGACTCGAGTATTTGTGGCGCCATTTTTACCGCGGCGGATACAGCGATATAAACACGCACGACTCCGGCCTTGGGTTTACAATGGTATTGTGGAACGGCTGGTAGAGATGGGATGCTTTATGTTTAAAGTAAAAATCATGTTTGTTTTTGGCACAAGGCCAGAAGCTATTAAACTGGTCCCAATCATTCAAAAGGCTAAAGTTCGTAAAAGGGGAAGTTCGTGCAGAACGTGCAATAAAATTCATAATGTTTATTAGCTGTTAACCTGTGATACTTGTGCTATCTACCTCAGTGAAAATGGGGTCAGCCCTTGATTTTGGACAACTTACTCTGGTCTCTTAGGTCATCTCTGTAAGCAAAGGCTCCTTTATTGGTAAATGTCCATTGTCAAGGGCTGGTCCGTTTTTATGATGTAAGAGATATGTTATGGCAGGGGATGCGCCATAAAGAAATTCCAGATCAGTTGACTAGCATTAATATCTTTATTGGTTTTCCCTGCCCAAAACTGGGTAAGCACGATTGGGGAACCGGGCCAAGTATGTCCTCCGTCCTCGACGCGATAAAAAATGACCTCTGCACCATTGTTACAGTTCTTCCAGTTTAATTTTGTCACTACTGATGAAATTTGGTCCGTCAAAGGAGCCTTATTACACCCATTTTTCGTTACCCATCCTGAAACGGATTCTTCTACACCGGTAGTCCAGTACCCTGGTGAATTACTTCGATGAACGTAGTGATTGACTAAGTCTTTCTTCGCGTGGAATGTGATAACCGGTACAGCTCTGGAAACCGAGCAGTCATTGGGATGTTGTATTCCAGCCACCGGGGCAATCGCCGCTAACGTTTCAGAAAGTTCACAACCTAGGCGACTTACCATCCGAGCACCACCTGACATCCCGGTGGAGTATATTCTTTTCTTATCGATAGTCAGTTTTGTATTAAGCTCCCTGATCAGGTCTTTTACCAGCTGGACATCGTTTACACCCTCCGGATCCATAATCGTATTCCAACTGTTTCTACCACGGCTTTGATACAATCCAGCAGGTAATACGACAATAAATCCTTTACTCTCCGCTAGCTTGGCAAAATCTGAATAGCCAAGCTGTCCTTCGGGATTTCCTCCTGAACCATGAAAATTAAACACGAGCGGGGCAGGAGATTGTCCATTATAGCTGGCCGGAACATACAACAGGTAATTCCTTTCCTTCCCGCTGGAGATAATCGAGTTGAAGCTTTTTCCGGTTGGTATCTGCGCAGTGGATTCAGCAGGCTGACTTTTCTGATTAATTGCACAGCTTGAAACAAAAAAAGACAGAAAAACGACCATCAATACTATTAGAGTATGAAACCATCCTATTTTTTTTCTCATGACTCACCTCCAATTGTATATTTATTTCATTTTCAAAACCTTTCTCTGGCTATTGGTCACTAACCTTCTCCGCTCTATCTTTTAAGAGTCAGGTTTAAACCGTCCCACGTTTTTAATCACTCCTCGTTCGGTTTTCCTGCAGTCGGTAACGGAAATCACAGTGGCTTGCACCTTCCATGATGGTTTGGGTGCGGACTAGCTCTAATTTTGGGCTCAAACCCTCCGCCACTGCAAAGTCTAAGTGGCAAACCAAGAGGAAGCCCAACTGCGAAGCTCCTAATTCTTTGTAGAACTCCGCATAGGGACATCTCGTCACGTTCATCTCCAAAGCATCCGATGTGAGCTTTACCATCTCAAACTCATGTGCATCCCCGGCGGAGAAGAAGGATAACAGCCCGACCATCTTCTCGACTGGGTTACCTTCGTGTGATACACCATAATCCTGACCGAACTTGCGCCAATAGTCGTCCATGACTTTACCGACGATACGATTGGTCTGTTCTTCGCCTACTTCATCCTGAAAGCCCCTGATAAGTGGCACAAGAAATTGAGCCTGTATCTTCGCTTGTTTGAAAAAGGGAATTTCTCTGAACTCCTCCATAATCCACACCTCCATTTCGCGGAAAAAATAATTCCCTATGAGATCCATGAAAACGCGGATATATTACCCGTAAAAGTAAATGTTGGTTCCAAAGCGATTTATCCATAAATAGTGAAAGATGTAATTTAGTTGCACCCGCTCCTCATGACTTGAAAAGCCAG
>JAZFXQ010000179.1:0-3879 GCA_036448795.1 Candidatus Margulisiibacteriota bacterium
ACAAATTCGTGGAGCCGAACCTGCGGCAGCCCACCTTTATCATTGATCATCCGATTGAGACCTCACCTTTAGCAAAGAAGCACCGAGAGAAAAAGGGGCAGGTTGAGCGCTTTGAATTGATCATGGCCGGTATGGAGCTGGCAAACGCCTTTTCGGAGCTGAACGATCCGATTGATCAGCGCGATCGATTCAAGAAACAAGCAGAGCTCAAAGCAGCCGGGGATCAGGAAGCGGAATCCATGGACCAGGATTTCCTGAGGGCTCTGGAGTACGGGATGCCGCCCACCGGTGGACTGGGGATCGGGATCGATCGGCTGGTCATGATCCTGACCGATCAGCCTTCCATCCGGGACGTGCTTCTTTTTCCGCACATGAAACCTCTTGCCCAAGCCAAACCAAAGGAAGCGGAAATTAAGATTTTGGATGAGTAGATGAAAGTCATCGAAGCCTTAAAAAAAGGCAAACCAACTTTATCCTTTGAGTTTTTCCCGCCCAAGACCAAAGAGCAGGAAGCGCGGCTTTTTGAGGTCATTGCTCAGCTTAAAAAATTTAATCCGGACTTTGTTTCAGTTACCTGCGGAGCGCTGGGGACCACCCGCCAGAAAACTTTTTTCTGGGTGAAGGAGATCAAGCAAAGGTTTCAGATCGAGCCGGTCGCTCACCTGACCTGCGTGGCTGCCACCCAGATGAGCATTCTTGAGCAGATCGAAGAGCTCAGCAAATTAGGGGTAAAAAATATTCTGGCCCTGCGCGGAGATCCGCCTGAAGACCAAAAAGATTTTGTCCCGCCCAAAGACGGCTTCCGCTTCGCCCAAGAGTTAGTGGCCTTTATCAAAAAAAACAATCCACAATTTTGTCTGGGGGTGGCCGGTTATCCTGAAAAACATCCGGAGGCGCCGGATCTTGAAACTGATATCAAACATTTAAAAGAAAAAGTCGAAGCCGGAGCAGAATATATTATTACCCAACTCTTTTTTAATAACAAAGATTTTTTTAATTTCAAAGAAAAATGTGAGCAGGCGGGAATAAGGGTCCCGATCGTTTCCGGGATCATGCCCGTCACCAGTTTAAAGCAGGTCAAGAAGATGACCAGGATCTGCGGAGCAACTATTCCTCCCGAACTGCTGGAGCGCCTGGAAAAATTTGGCGGCGACAGATCTGCGGTTAGAGAGCTCGGGATCGAGCAGGCGCTTTCACAGTGTCAGGAGCTCCTGGAGAGAAAAGTTCCCGGACTTCACTTTTTTGTCTTGAACCAGGCCGGGCCGATCGGAAAGATGTTGACAAAGTTGAAAAAGAGTGCCATAATATAGAAAATCGCGGCGGATAAAACGGAGCGATAATTTGAAATCAATTCGTATCGCATTATTGTTGTTTATCCTCTCAAGTTCAGTTCTGGCTGGAACCACCCTTGATTTATCCTCTCCCTCCAATTACAACATCCGCCTGGATGGCGCCACGGATGCGGATTTTGCTGGAAACGCGGTAGCCAGTGGAGATATTAATGGAGATGGGATAGATGATCTGGTGGTGGGCGCCTACGGTACCTCCAGGGGTGTGCTTCAGAGCGTCGGTTCGGTCTACATAGTTTTTGGAGGAGCTTCACTCTCCGGCAACATTAACTTGAACGCTTACTATGATGTCCGCTTTGAGGGCGCGGCAGATGGTGATCAGCTTGGTTCTTCGGTGGCCTGCGGAGATATAAACGGGGACAATCTGGCGGATATCGTTATGGGTGCTTACTCGGCGGACAACAACGGTCAGGACTCCGGTTCGGTCTATGTGGTCTTTGGATCAAATACTTTATCCGGTACAAGGATTTTGAGCACTGAAGCTGATTTTGACGCGCGTTTTGACGGGCCAGTGGGGGGCGCTACTTTTTCTCTCCTCGGTTACGCGGTATCTCTTGGGAATGTGAATAACGACACAAGATTGGATCTGGTCCTGGGCGCGCCGCAATATGGTTCTGGGGAAGCTTTTCTTATTTTCGGACCGGACACCAGTTTCTCCACCAAGGTCATGACGCTTTCTGCCAGCGCCAATTATGATGCCCGATTCATTGGAGCATCGGATGGCGATCGCTTTGGATCTTCCATTGCCTGCGGTGATGTCGACCAGGATAACAGGGCGGATATCTTAATCGGTGCTCACAAAGCTGGGTATAATAGTCGCCCCTCTTCCGGGTCGGTATATCTTATTTCAGGGGCCGATACTTTTACTCCGGAAGCAAGATCCATGGCAAACAGTTCTTACTATGCTGCCCGGTTTGATGGCGCGAATATCGACGATGAATTGAGCGCCAATGATGAATTAGGTAAGTCCTTGGCTGTCGGGGATGTGAATGAAGATGGCAAGGTAGAACTCCTCATGGGAGCGCACAAGGCTATCTCCGGGGCCGGGTCAGTTTATCTGGTTTCCGGCGAGAGCACCGGAGAAAGAGATCTAAGTGAAAGCAGTGATTTTATTGCTCGTTTTGATGGAGAAACACCAACCCTGGATGCCGATTACCGCCTGGGCACTGCGGTCGCGGTCCGGGATCTGAACAGCGATAATATTTCCGATATGCTTCTGGGGGCAGCCTATGCTGACCAGAACAGCCGAATAGATTCTGGATCGGTCTATACCATCTTTGGAACTACCGAAGCCTTCCCCACCCAGGTCATGACCCTTTCTGCCAGCGCCTATTACGATCTGCGTTTTGACGGCGCGGCCGCGGGCGACAAATTGGGGTATTCCCTGGCAACGGGAGATATAAACCATGACGATCATGAAGACCCGATCATGGGGGCCTTTACCGCCTCCAACAGCGGCGCCAATTCCGGATCGGTCTATGTTTACACGGCGGTGGTCCAGCCGGCCATTTCATCGGTTACCCCGAGCAGCAAGCCCCAGCACTGGATCGGGGATATTATTATCAACGGGACGGACTTTGCGGATGGGGCAAGTGTCTCGTTTTCCGATTCAACCATCACTGTTTTTAGAGCTACTTATAGAAGCTCGACCTCGCTTGAGGCCAGAATAAGTATTTCACCCAATACTCCAACCGGATCCAAGAACATAACCATTACCAATCCAAACGGAGTGAGCGGCGAGGGAACCGGGGTATTTTCCGTAACTACCGGCGGCAACGGACCTGATTTTTCTGGTATTACATTTACTTATAACGGGACGGTAGTTACTTATGAAGGCAGTACACTTACTCTTCCCACTGAATCTACTATTGCTGGCACGATAACGGACAGCGATGGTCTGACCCTGAGCACGGTCAAATTTGAAATAGTGGTCGGAACGCACGAAAGCTTTGCTTCTTCATTTACTGATTTGACCGAGGCCACGGTCACTTCCGGAACCTTCAGCTACCTTGTGGTAATGGCGCAAGCCGCTAACATCGTCTTATATGCCGAGGATGTGTCAGGCAATCCTGCCCAATACACTATACCGGTTACCATAGCTGCTAATCCGGATAACCCGATCGATGATCTTATCGTGGGCGAAGATCCAGATACTGGTGAAATAGTTATTCAGGCTACTGCTAATGAAGATGTTGACGGACAGCTGGTGGCGGTATCCGGCAACCCCACTCCGCTTATGGTTATGAACGTAAAGGTCCGTTCTGTAAACGCACTCAAAGCCATGGGCGTAAAAACAGGTGTAAATACATGGAGAGTGAGACCGGTCAATCTATTAGGCGAAGCTTGGTCTAAAAGTATAGTGGTCTTCGTGTTCCATGATGGGAGGCGAGTTTATAAGAAATTCAAATATCCATATGTTCCGGGATATCGATAATTATGAGGAAAAAAGATTTAATTTTTAGGATTGGCTCTTGGCTGTTGGTTGGCTGCTTTATGCTGGCCATCTCGGCAGCAGCCCAGGCCGCGGTTG
>JAZFXQ010000180.1:0-11528 GCA_036448795.1 Candidatus Margulisiibacteriota bacterium
GGAGGAGCCGCATTGGTGATGCTTATTTCCTTTGCCACCCTTTTAATTGTGGTCAATACGGTTCGATTAACCGTGCTGGCGCGCGAGACCGATATTTATATCATGAAACTGGTGGGGGCCACCAATAATTTTGTAAAATGGCCTTTTATCATTGAGGGAGTGATGATCGGGATTCTGGGCGGATTTTTTTCATTTTTGGTGCTAAAGTTTTCCTACGACGCGGTTATCTTGCGCATCTCACGGGCTCTTCCTTTCCTTCCGATCGTGAGCGACCAGAGAATGCTCACAATGATCTACGTTGTAATGGTCGCCGGTGGAACCGCCCTGGGGATGGTGGGGGCCTACATCTCGGTCTCCAGGGTTTTGAAAGCGGAGAGTTAAGAGCATGCTCACTTATTTGCGCAAAAAAATGAAGACCATCATGATCGTGGTGGTGTTTGTCTTTGCGGCTTCCATGTTTTACGGGATAAGCATGACAAGGTGGAGAGGGGGGGGAGGAAGGGTAAAGGGGCTGGCCAAGGTTAACGGGGCTCCGGTCGATGCCTATCGCTACCGCGAGATTTTAAGCAGACTTATCCGTCAATTCGGAGAGGAGATGCGTCCCCAGGACCTGGCATTTATAGAGAACCTGGCACTGGCGCAGACCGTCGATTTTATGTTGATTCTGGCTGAGGCCAAGAAAAAGGTGCGTATTTCGGGGCGCGAGGTTGATCTGGCACTGGATAGCATAGTGAAACAGGAAAAGTTCTCCTCCAAAAAAGATCTGGAGAGAGCCTTAAAGCGTGCCGGACTGAGCATGCGCAAATTTAAGGAAATGATAAGGGATGAAATGCTGGTTCAGAAAATGGTAGCCAAGATAAGGGGAGCGGTCAAGGTTACCCCGGACGATTTAAGGGAAGTTAAAGCCAGTCATATTTTGTTAACAACGGAAGCTCGAGCTTCTGAAATTCTGGAGAGGGTAAAAAGCGGGGGAGATTTTGCGGTGCTTGCCAGAAAACATTCAAATGATCCGGGATCGGCAAGCAAGGGCGGGGATCTGGGGTATTTTACAACCGGCAGTATGGCTGAGCCTTTTGAGAAAGCGGCCTTTGCTTTGAAGGTCGGAGAAGTAAGCCAAGTGGTAAAAACACAATTTGGATATCACATCATTACCGTGACCGATGCGCGATTGAAAAAAATTTCCGGGGAAGAAAAGGACATTGAAAAGGCCGCTCTGGCGGAAAAGCAGGAAAAGGCTTTCCGCAAGTGGTTTTCGGAGCTCAAAAGTAAAGCGAAAGTCGAGATCATCAGCCCTGAATTAAAGGCACACGATCTAAGATTCAAGGGAAGGATCTGGGAGGCCATTCAGGAATACAAAGAGGCCATTGCTCAAAACCCAGCCAACCCTTATCTGCATGTTTTTCTGGGCGATGCTTATGGAACGGTGGGCAAGAGCGACCTGGCTATTTCTGAGTATGAAAGGGCCATAGCGGTCGAGGGAGGGAATCTGGAGCTTTACATCATCCTGGCCAAGGCTTATGAGAAAGCCGGCAAGAAGGACCTGGCCATCAAGCAATACAAGCGTGCTTCTCTGGTGGCCGGAGATAATAAGGCCAGGCATGAACATTTGCTTAAAATATTTGAGGAATTAAAGGCCTGGGATCAGGTAAAGCGCGAGAAAGCCGAGATCGCCCGGATCGAAAAGAAAGAGAAGTTTGAGAAGGAGCTAAGAGGCGAAGAGTGATTCGCCCGCGCCCAGGATTTGCTTCACTTCTTCTTCAGTTCTTGCTTCAACATAGATTCTAAGTAAAGGCTCGGTGCCCGAGGCCCGAAATAAAATCCAGCTTT
This sequence comes from Candidatus Margulisiibacteriota bacterium, assembly GCA_036448795.1. Lineage (GTDB taxonomy): Bacteria > Margulisbacteria > WOR-1 > O2-12-FULL-45-9 > O2-12-FULL-45-9 > JAZFXQ01. Next base: position 1,828 of record JAZFXQ010000180.1, read on the forward strand.
CGTCTTCGAAGTTGAGTTTTAAGCCATCCAGGGTTTCAACTTTTGCAACTATTTTGCTGGCGAATTTATGCGGGGGGGATTTCTTCAATTTTTCTACTATTTCCTGGGCCTTATCAGTGCGGATATCCGCCCGGTCATAATAGAAATAGCCATGTTCTTTCATGATCTCATCCAAGATCTGGGCCAGGGTTTTCTTTTCATAGGCCATTAATTCAAAGAGCATCAATCCGGCTAAGATCCCGTCCCGCTCAGGGATGAACCCCTTAATACCCATGCCGCCTGATTCTTCTCCTCCCAGGAGAACATCCTCTTTTATTATTTTTTCCGCAACATGTTTAAAACCAATAGGCGTCACATATAACTTTCTGTTGTGTTTATTGCAGAGCTTGTTAATCAAATTGCTGATGTTAAATGTTTTTACAATATCTCCGGATAACTTGCGGTGGACAATTAAATGGTGCAGCAAAAGAGCAAAAACATTGTGAGGGTTGATAAATCTTCCTGATCCGTCAATGGCGGCCAGTCTGTCAGCATCCCCGTCCAAGACAACACAGGCGGTGAGTTCCGAAGAATACTTCAGGGTGGTTTCTTTTACAAAAGAGATCGATTCTTCAAGGTTGAGAGGGATGGGTTCTGGGTTGATCCCTCCAAAAAGCGGATCGCGGTCCCCTCGAATTTCAATCACGGGCAGGCCAAGCTTTTTGAAATAACCGGCGCCGCTTCCATGCATGGGATCCACGATTATCTTGAGGCGGCGGTTCCCGATCAGATCCAGGTCGACCAGCGATTTTATTTTTTCAAGATAAGCCGGATCGGGATCAAAGTTTTTGATGTTGGTTGCGGAAGGTGTTATGTGCAATGTTGTCTGTAATTTCTTTTCTACTGCTTGGGTGGTTTGTGGAAAGGCCGAGCCCCCGAAGTCTTCCTTGATCTTAAAGCCATTCCACTCCGGTGGATTATGGGAGGCGGTGATCATTATCCCGGCTGCAAGATTTAGGTTTTTCACGGCAAAAGAGATGGCCGGCGCGGGAGCTGAATGTAGGAAGAGATGGGTCTGGATCCCTCTCCCAGAGCAGATCTCTGCGGCTATGCGCGCAAAGGTTTCTGATTGAAAGCGGTTGTCATAACCGATTGCGATACCCTTTGGGGCGGTTTTCTTTTCGATCAAATAATCCGCCAGGGCCTGGGCAACCAGTCGCAGATTTCGAAAGGTGAAATTTTCTGCAATTCTCGCCCTCCAGCCGTCCGTTCCAAATTTAATAAGAGGTGTGTTCATCGATCTCAAATTCAAAGAGCTCGTCTCCTGGCTTATGGACATCGCAGGTTTCAGTAGGGACATCTTCCCTCCAGAAAGATACGTAATTCTGTTCTGTGATGGGGCAGTACTCCCCGGCAAGTTTACCGGAGACCATACAGATATTGACCGTTACCAATCCCTCTGGCTTGGGGAAATTCAAGACAGATCGATCGGCAAGGGCTATTTGATTATATTCCTTCCAGATGCGCGGGCATACCGCAACCTCTGCCACCCCTTCCATGGAAGCGTTGTTGTCATTGCCGACCCAGACTCCGGTTACCAGTTGGGGGACAAATCCCACAAACCAAGCATCCCTAAATTTTTCTGATGTTCCGGTTTTGGCTGCTGCCGGGCGTGAGATCCTGCCTCGCACTCCGGTTCCCCGGGCCAATACGCCTTTCATCAGATCTATCATGACCGCAGCAGTGTTCGTATCAATGGCCCTTTTTTCTTTAATGCTGTGTTTATACAAAGTTACTCTGTCCCGATTTTCGATTTTGGTGATGGCGGTCGGCTCCACCCGGATTCCGGAGTTGGCAAATACCCCATAGGCGGAGGTCAATTCCAGGAGGGAGACCTCTGATACTCCAAGGGTCAAGGCCAAACCCGGTTCAAGCTGGCTCTTGATGCCCATCCGTCGCGCGACATCGATGGCAGAGGGGATTCCTACGCGTTCAAGCAGCTTGACCGAAGGAACGTTGAGTGATTTTACAAGAGCATATCGTAAGGTTACGGCCCCTCTAAATTTTTCATCAAAATTCTTTGGGAACCAGGTCCCGTCCGGGTTCCATTCTTCGTTGGGAAAGACCTCAAAGGTGGTCGGAGTATCCATAAGGATTGTGCCCGGGGAAATTCCCTGTTCCATGGCTGCAGCATAGACAAAGGGCTTGAAGGCTGAACCGGGTTGGCGCTTGGCCTGGGTGGCGCGATTAAATTTGCTTTCATAATAATCAACTCCGCCGATCAAGGCTTTGATGTATCCGGTCCGGGGATCAAGGGAAACCAGAGCGGCCTGCGAGAAATTGTATTTTTCCCCTTCTATGGTAACAAACTTGGTGACCACTTCCTCGGCGGCAGACTGCATGGAAGTATCCAGGGTAGTAAAGACCCTTAAGCCCCCATGGTAGACCAACTCCTCACCGTATTTAGAAAGAACTTCTTGAAGGATGTGGCTGATAAAATAGGGGGCTACTTCGCCGTATCTTTTTAAATTTTTTGGAGAGAATTCCAAAGTCTTGAGAGCGGCAAATTTAGCCTCACGTTCGCTGGCCAGGTTCGCTTCAAGGAGCATGTTCAATGCGTGAATTTGTCTTAATTTAGCCCCCTTGAAATTACGATAGGGCGAATAAAGCTCCGGTCCCCGGACCAGGCCGGCCAGCATGGCGGATTCAGCTAAGTCTAGTTCAGCCGCGCGCTTTCCAAAGTAAAGGTTTGCGGCGGATTCGATGCCGTAGGCGTTATGTCCAAAATATACCTGATTCAGATAAAGCTCAAGTATTTCTTCCTTGGTGTATCTTCTCTCAATCTGCAGGGCTAAAATTAATTCGGCGAACTTGCGGGTGAGGGTTTTCTTCCTGGTTAAAAAGAGATTGCGGGCGAGCTGTTGGGTTATGGAGCTTCCTCCCTCTACGATCCGCCCATAGATCAGATTTTTGATGCCGGCCCGGAAGATCCCGTAGAAATCTAACCCGTGGTGGCTGTAAAATCGGGGGTCCTCAGTGGCAATGACTGCCCTTTGGACCTGAATGGAAATTTTGGAAAGAGGGATAACCTGGCGGTTTTCTTCTCGATGCAGACGGGCCAGCACTTTTCCATCTGCTGAAAAGATCAGGGTGGTTTCACTTGGCAGATATGAGTTTATGGTTTCTACATCAGGCAGTTGGTTTAAGATCTGCAGAAAGAGACCGGCACCTGCTGCAAGAAGCACGAAGAAGCCAAATAAAATTAGTCTGCCTAGAGGGAGTTGCTTCCTAGGGAGTTTCTTCTTTTTGGGCATAATTAAATTATAGCATTTTTGGTTGGTCTTGATAAGGGGTTTGGGATTGTGATAGAATCAAAGCACTAAAGGCTTAGGGAGGGAAGTATGGCTAAAATATTGGTTATTCACGGTCCAAATCTGAACAAGTTGGGCCAGCGGGAGATCGATGTTTACGGCAAGGTAACGCTGGCAGAGATAGATAAGGCTTTGAAGCGGCTTGGCAAAGAACTTGGAGCTCTGGTGGATGCGTTTCAACTTTCTGGTGAGGGTGAGATTGTGGATAAGATCGGCTCAGCCAGTAAAGAATATGCGGCAATTGTCATAAATCCGGCGGCCTATACGCACTACAGCGTGGCCATCCGAGACGCGGTGGCTGCCTGCGATATCCCGGTAGTGGAGGTCCATCTTTCCAATATTTATGCCCGGGAGGAATTCAGGCATAAGTCTATGATCGCTCCAGTAGCAGTCGGGCAGATCTCTGGTTTTGCTCTGAACAGCTATTTGTTAGGTCTCCGAGCCGCGGTCGATCTCCTCAAAAAGTGAACACATCTCAACAAAAAGCTATCCGCATCGCTGATAGAGCAATGAGTGTTTTGCCTGTCCAGGCTGGGCAAAAAGAAAAAGAAGTTGCTATCAACATAAGGTCTTTGCTCAAGAGATTTGGGGCTAAGCCAGCTTTTCGGATCATTGTGGCCTCTGGAAAGCGATCCGCCAAGCCTCACGGGTTTGCTACGGACAAGAAGATCAAGAGAGGGGATTTAGTTGTTATCGATTTTGGGGCAGTGTATAATGGATATTGTTCGGATATGACCCGGACCTTTGTGGTCGGCAAACCCACTAAAAAACAAAGAAAGGTCTATCGCATCGTAAAGGAAGCACAGAAAAGGGCCATACAGGCCATCCGGGCTGGAAAGGCTTGCTTTGAGATCGATAGAGCGGCCAGGCAGTATATCGAAAAGCAGGGCTTTGGGAAATATTTTATACACAATACCGGGCATGGAATAGGCAGAAAGGTGCATCAGGCACCCAAGATATCAAAGAGGAACAGGCGCAGGCTCAGGAAAGGAATGGTTATAACCATTGAACCGGGTATCTATATTAAGGGATGGGGCGGGGTGAGGATCGAGGATATGATCCTTGTTACGCAAGCTGGGGCCAAGGTTTTAACAAAATGAAAACGGTGGCGATCATCACCGCAGCTGGTTACGGCAAAAGGATGGGCAAACCCAAGCAGTTCATCGAGATCGGCGGGAAGCCGATCCTGGAATGGACCCTTTCTGTTTTTGAAAAAACAAAAATTGTTGATGAAATGATTCTGGTGGTAAACGAAGGGGATATTGAGCGGGCAAAAAAGTTTAAGTTCAGTAAATTAAAACAGGTTATTGCAGGGGGAGAAGAAAGACAGGATTCGGTTTTTAATGGATTGAAGGCTGTGCCTGGCGAGGTTGAGATTGTGGCCATTCATGATGGAGCAAGACCCTTTATAATACCGGAGATTATTGAAAAAGCTGTGGCAGAGGCTCAAGAATTTGGAGCGGTGGTTGTCGGGATTCCGGTCAACGACACTATAAAATCGGTCAACCACCAGAAGTTAACTGTCATTAACACTTTGAATCGGGAAGAGCTCTGGGCCGCGCAGACTCCACAGGTCTTTAAGAAAGAGATCATTTTGCAGGCGTATAAAAATGGAAAGGAGAAGCACTGCGTGACAGATGACGCCATGCTGATTGAAAAATTAGGGATCCCGGTTAAAATGGTCATGGGTTCGTCCCAGAATATTAAGCTTACCAAGCCCGAGGATTTAAAGATCGCTGAAGGGATTTTAAGGAAGGGAGAGAAAGGATGAAAGAATTAATTGCTGGCTTGCTTTCTAATTTTACGTTTATTACGGTTTTTATCTCCGGGTTTTTGTCACAATCCATCAAGGTTTTTCTTTATCGGTTTGAGGAAAAGAAATGGAATTTATGGCATTTCTTTGAGGCCGGGGGAATGCCCTCTTCTCACTCGGCCACGGTCACGGCCTTGACCTTGGGGGTCGCTCTTCAGCTTGGTTGGCATACTGCTCTATTTACGGCCTGCCTGGTTTTTGGGTACATTGTAATTTATGACGCTATGGGGGTAAGGCGTGCAACCGGAAAACAGGCGGAAATTTTAAACAAAATGGTGGATGATGTTTATTTGGACCGAGAAGTGAAAGTAGAAAAATTAAAAGAAATATTTGGACATGACCTGCATGAGGTTATTGCCGGAGTGGGGTTGGCAATTTTAGTTACTCTAATTACCTATTATGTCTACTTTATTAGATAAAATTAAGCTTCCTGAAACTTTACGAGACTTGTCTGCAAAACAGCTGGAGCAGATCGCTTCGGAGGTCAGGCAAGAGATCGTGGAGGTTACATCCAAGAGTGGAGGACATGTGGCGCCCAGCCTGGGAGCGGTAGAGCTGGCGGTGGCACTGCACGCCTCTTTTGAAAGCCCTAAGGACAAGATCATCTGGGATGTTGGGCATCAGGCTTATGCCCACAAGATCCTGACCGGCCGCTTAAATCAATTCCATACCTTGAGATCCAAGGGTGGGATTTCAGGATTTCCAAAAATAGCTGAAAGTCCCCACGATGCTTTTGGGGTGGGGCATGCTTCCACATCCATTTCGGCTGCCTTGGGCATGGTCAAGGCCCGAGATCTGAAAGGGGAAAATTATTCGATTGTGGCAGTGATCGGGGACGGATCTCTTTCGGGGGGTCTGGCTTTTGAGGGGGTCAACAATGTTGACGGTATGAAGAGCAATCTGATCGTGATCTTGAATGACAATGAAATGTCGATTTCCAAAAATGTGGGGGCCTATTCTAATTATTTGACCAGGGTATCCACCTCGGATTTGTATGTTGATCTAAGAAACCGGATCGAGCGAATTGTGAAAAGGATCCCGCGTTACGGTGTTTCTCTTTTTCAGGCGGCTAAAAAGCTCAAGGACCGGACCAAGCATATCGTGGTCAGTTTCAAGGTTAACGTGGTCTTTGAGGAGCTCGGTTTTAAATATTTTGGTCCGATCGATGGTCATAACATTCCGTTGATCATAAGTACTCTTCACCATGCTCGGGATATAGAGGGCCCGGTTCTCATCCATGTTATCACCAAGAAAGGGAAGGGTTATCCTCCTGCAGAAAAGGAGCCAACCCGCTTTCATGGGATCGGTCCGTTTGAGATTAAAACCGGGAAATCTTTAAACGCAAAGAAGACAACCTACACTTCGGTTTTCGGAAAAACCATTGCAAAACTTGGGGAAAAGGACGATCGGATCATCGGGATCACTGCCGCCATGATCGACGGGACCGGGCTGGAAGAATTTGCCAAAAAGTTTCCAGAGCGCTTCTTTGATGTAGGGATCGCCGAAGAGCATGCGGTTGAATTTGCGGCCGGGCTGGCAATATCGGGTTTCCATCCGGTGGTGGCCATTTATTCAACATTTTTGCAGCGAGCTTTTGATCAGATTATCCATGATGTCTGTTTGCAGAATCTTCCGGTGGTCTTTTGTTTGGATCGGGGAGGGATTGTAGGCGAGGATGGTCCCACCCACCAGGGACTCTTTGATTTGGCTTACATGCGTTGCGTTCCCAATATGGTGCTTATGGCTCCTAAAGATGAGAATGAACTTCAGCATATGCTTTACACCGCCATAGATTATAACGGCCCTATTGCTGTTCGATATCCTCGTGGCTCAGGGTCGGGGGCTAAGCTTGAAGATAAATTTAGGAAGATGGGAATTGGGAAAGGGGAAACTATCTTTAAATCCGAAATCCGAAATCCAAAATCCGAACAATGTATTATTGCCATTGGATCAATGGTTTATCCTTCGGTTGAAGCTGCCAAGCTTTTGGAAAAGGATGGAATTGCTGCCACGGTTATGAATGCCAGATTTGTTAAGCCCCTTGACAAGGATTTAATTTTAAAAACGGTCAAGTCAGCGGACAAGGTGGTCACGGTTGAAGAAGGAGTATTAGAGGGAGGATTTGGGTCAGCGATTTTGGAACTTTTAATCGAAGAAGGAATTAACATCCCGGTTCACCGCATCGGACTTCCTTCGAAGTTTATTGAGCAGGGCAAAAGATCCGAACTGCTCGAAATTTATGGTCTGACCGCGGAGAAGATAAACGAGAGATGCGCACAGATATTGAAATAGCCCAAAAAGCAAAAATGAAATCGGTGGTGGATATCGCCAAGAAGGCAGGGATCAGGGTCTCCGAAGTAGAACTCCATGGATTTTATAAAGCTAAGATCAATTTAAATTCCCTCAAAAGATTAAAGAATAAAAAAGACGGTAAACTGATCCTGGTTACCACCATGACACCTACCGCTCAAGGAGAGGGGAAAACCACCACCACCATTGGTTTAGCCCAGGCTTTGCAGAAGTTAGGTAAAAAAGCCTTTGTTTGTATTCGGGAGCCTTCGCTTGGGCCGGTTATGGGATTAAAGGGGGGTGCGGCCGGGGGAGGATATTCACAGGTCAATCCCATGGATGATATCAATCTACATCTGACCGGGGACATGCACATGATCACCTCAGCCCATAATTTATTGTCCGCCATGCTTTACAATCACATTCATCAGGGGAACATCCTAGGAATTGATGAAAATCGCATTATCTGGAAAAGAGCGATGGACATGAATGACCGTTCGCTGCGAAAAATGTTTGATATAACCGCTTCATCTGAAGTAATGGCCATCATGTGTTTATCAAAAAGTGTGACAGATATGAAAAAAAGACTGGGCCGGATCATTCTGGCCTACGATCTTGATGGGAAACCGGTCCGTGCTCAGGATATTAAAGCAGAAGGAGCCATGGCACTCCTGATGTGGCACGCCCTCAAGCCAAATCTGGTCCAGACCCTGGAGGGTGGTCCGGCTTTTATTCATGGTGGTCCTTTTGCCAATATTGCCCACGGTTGTAATAGTCTGATAGCCACTCAGCTTGCTTTGAAGCTTTCAGAGTACGTTGTTACTGAAGCTGGTTTTGGGACCGATCTGGGGGCGGAAAAGTTTTTTAACATAAAATGCAGGGTGGGGAAATTAAAGCCGTCCGCAGCGGTATTGGTGGTGACCAGGCAGGCCATCGACCGTCATGGTTACGAAAACGTAGCCAAACATGTGGAAAACATTAAACTTTTTGGTGTGCCGGTTGTAATTGCAATTAATAAAAAGCAGAAGGATACTAAACGGGAATTGCAGGATATCCAGAAAAATTGTTCAAGGTTTGGCGTCGAATGTGTAATATCCGAGGTGTGGGGAAAGGGAGGGAAGGGAGGGGCAGAGCTTGCGAAGGCGGTTGTTGAATTATGCAAGCAGAATACGAAGTTTAAATATCTGTACGATTTGGAGGCCTCTTTAAGGTACAAGATTGAGATAATTGCAACGGACATATATGGAGCAGATGGAGTGGAATTTACGGATAGCGCTCTGAAAGACCTGGAGCATTTAGAGCAATTCGGTTTATCAGAGGTTCCAGTGTGTGTGGCAAAGACCCAGTATTCGCTTTCTGATAGTTCTAAGGTCTATGGGAGACCCAGGGGATTTAAGATCACCGTCCGAGAATTGAAACCTTCTGCCGGAGCGGGCTTTGTAGTGGCTTACACCGGTGCTATAATGACCATGCCCGGGCTCCCTCTTCATCCGGCCGCGGAGAAAATGGATATCACTGAGGACGGGAAAATAAAGGGCTTGTTCTGATGATCGATCAAAAGAAGATAGAGAAAGCGGTAAGAGAAATCTTGAAAGCGATTGGAGAAACCCCCCATCGTTCTGGCCTCAAGGATACCCCCAGACGGGTCGCCAAGATGTACGCTGAGCTCTTTTCCGGTCTGCACAAAGATCCGGGAAAAGAGATAAGTCTTTTTCACAATGAAGATCATGAAGAGATGATCATGGTGAAAAATATCCCCTTTTATTCGATGTGCGAGCATCATCTGGTTCCTTTTTTCGGAAGAGCTCACATAGCATATATACCCACCAAGGGAAGGGTAACCGGGCTTTCAAAGTTAGTCCGGGTGATCGAGGGATTTGCCAAGCGTCCACAGGTTCAGGAAAGGTTGACCAGTCAAATTGCTGACTGCTTGATGGCTCGGCTAAAGCCTCGCGGAGTTCTGGTGGTCATTGAAGCGGAACATCTTTGCATGTCGATGCGCGGGGTCAAGAAGCCAAGCGCCATTACCACTACTTCGGCTGTACGCGGAGTCCTTCAGAAGAACGCCAAAACCCGCGCTGAAGCGTTATCACTAATCAAATCTTAACCACCAAGACACTAAGGCTCGAAGAACTTATGATGCAGAAGAATATTAAATATTGGCTAGCGATCAATAAAATACCAAACTTAGGCCCTGTAACAGTTAGAAAGCTTTGGGATCATTTTGGTTCAGTCGAAACGATCTGGAA
>JAZFXQ010000181.1:0-12253 GCA_036448795.1 Candidatus Margulisiibacteriota bacterium
GTTGCCTCGAGAGGTAAAGAAATACAGTTCCTGGCACCGGAAACGATTGAGAGTTAGACCGGGAATTACCGGGCCCTGGCAGGTTTCCGGAAGATCCCTGCTCCCGTTTGAGGATATGGTCAGACTGGATATCTTTTATATTGAGAACTGGTCGCTTTGGCTGGACCTAAAAATCCTTCTGCGGACCCTTCCGGTCGTTCTTTTGGGCAAAGGGGCTTATTGATAGACCATGATCTTGCCCCTTTTGATCTCGGTCGCCCCACCTGAGGTCGCCGAGAAAATGTAGGGGTAGATCCCGTTTCTTGCCACCTGCCCAAAGGCATCCACGCCGCTCCAGGCGGTAACTCCCGAGGTTTGATGGTTTATATCTTTAGTCCAGATCAGGGTTCCGGTAAGATCATAAATACGGATCTTTATGTCAGCCGGCTCTGAAAGAGAATAGGTAAAGACCATCCCTTTGCCGTTTGAGGCAAAGGCCCCCGGTAAATTCTTGGCAGGGGAAAACGGATTTGGTCCGTGGATGCAATTTTGGATCAAGCTTGATGAGGCGCTGGCAAAATTGGCAAAAGTGCTCAGATTTGCGCTGGCCGTATTGTTGGATCTATCAAGGGCCTCGATCAGAATGTTATTGCTTCCCTGGAAAAGACTGATTTCTTTAGAAAAGGAATTTCCGGATAAGGCAAAGGATTCTATCTTTTTCTGGTTATTATAAATATTTACAGAGCAGGGGTTCTGATCCACGACCTTTCCCTGAACCACTATTTTGTCCTTCAAGGTGTTGCTTTCGTAGCTGCCCAGCAGGGTCAATTCAGGGGGAGTGGCATCCACCACCAGGCAGAAAGCAATTGGTTCTCCAACGTTTCCGACCTTGTCCCGGGTAATGACCTCAACTTCATAGGTTCCTTCGGGAAGGGGGGTCTCAACCTCAAAAATGATCTTTTGCGCCTCAACACTTACAGCCCCCTCCATGGAAATCCCGAAAAGTATAATAAGGGTGCCGGAGGGGTCGATCCCAGCTCCCGAGTCAACGGCCGGAATAACCAGGGAGGATTGGGAATTTGTAAAACAGGCCTCGCCCGCTGCCTGGATAATTTTGGGCGGAGAGCCGTCTATGTTAAGGAAAAAGTTCGCCTGGCCCTCATTACCGGACCGGTCCGAGAGGGTTATGGTCCCCGAGTATCTTCCATCGCCCAGCTCTGCCGGAAGAGAAATGAATCCAAAAAGATTGCTTTCCAGCTGATCATAAACCAGGGTGTCTTCCAGGGTCTGGTTGTTGATCGTGATCTTGGCCTCGGTTTCATCTTCAATATCGCCCTGCAGGTCGCAGACACGCGCTTCGATCAGAATGGCAGAATCGGGTTTAAACCAGTCATTTTCCCTGGGCTTGAGCACGGTTATCTCTGGCACGGCAGGATTGTAGTATGCTTCCTCAGTGCTGACTGATATGTTTCCCGCTTCATCTCTTAGAGCAAGGGTAAAGTTATTTTCACCTGGAGCAAGAGCAAACTCACTTTCAAAGTAGGCCCGGGATGCCTCAAGTGAGACACTTTGACCGTTAATGGTCAGCCAGGCCGGAAATTCTGATATATTTCCCTTTAAGGTAAGCAGCTTTTCTTCTCTTTGGGCTTCCAAACTTTGGACCTGAGGGGGAATGTTATCTATCTTAAAACGGACGGTCTGGCTGTCCGGGCTTCGGTTTATGCCGTCAAAGATATGGATTTTCAAAGAATAGTTCCCATCCGTGAACTCAACCGGGAAATTATAACTATGGTTTTCCTGGGTCGGAGATGAGATCAGTTGATCAAAAGTCGAAGCATCTGACAAGAGCTCGATTTTGCACAGAAAGGGATCGTTGCTCAAAAAAGCATAGACCACTTTCAAGCCGGAGGACTTTAAAACCGCGTGGTCGCGCGGGAAAAGGATCTCTGGCGCAGCTAAAGCTGGCAGCTCTATTTCTTCAATCGTCAGTTCTGGGCTGGCCGTTACAGCGCATAATTTGCCCTTTGAAAAAATAAGTCCCAAGAGTTCTTTATCTAACTCCAGGCGTTTTGCGCGACCAAAACTCTGCCCTTTGTCCAGAGAAAGGCAAAAATAAGTTTCCCGTCTCTCCATGTATTCCTTTTGCCAGAAAACCAGCAGGCTTTCGGATAAATTTCGGATCCCCAGGTTTATCAGGTTGTCATGGCTTTCATAGAGAACCTTTGGTTCAGGGCTGGCCAAGGAGGTATAGATCACCCGCTCGAGATCGGTATAGCTGTTCTTTGAGAGGAATGCCAGGCCGGTCTCGTTCAGGTCATCGATTGAGAGAGCCGGCGCGGAAAGCGCTTCTCCTGTGATAAGTAAGGGCTCGCTCTCTATAAAATTCATAGCGCTGTACTCAGATTGGCTGAAATGTATGCCCTCTTTTTCTTCCCAGGCAACGTATAGGCGATCGTCCTTAACCGCCAGGGCGGGGTTTGTTCCCTGCTCAGAGAGGAGGAGGGGGGGGCTAAAGGTTTGGCCGTTATCCCAGGAATGGATCAAGTATAGATCGGAGTCTTGCGTGGCATAGGCCAAATAAAATTTAGTTCGATCGATTTCGATATCATAAGAAAGCACCTCTTGGCTGAAGCTGAAGAGGGTTTGCGGCTCAGCGAAAACAGATTTGGAAAATTTCAGTGCTGTACCCTCGACGGTGCTCGGGGCAAGCCCCTCGATGCCGAGCGAAGTCGAGGCACTCGGGGCAAGCCAAAAGTGTTGAACATTTCCTAAAGGGTCTAAGTCAATTTTGTGATCCAAACTGGCCAAAGCCTGACCGAAAAGCATAAGGGCTAAAATAGCTAAAATTAGAGCTGTTCTTTTTATGAACATAGCTTGGGCCAATTCTAACATGGTATGTAATTAAATCAAGAACCGAACCTTTACTTAAGCGCTCCAATTCGGTATAATACTGATTCCATGAAAAAAGGTGCCAAAATAGTAATTGTTGGAGCTGGACCAGTTGGTTGTTACCTGGGGCAGCTCTTGAAGCACAGCGGATTTGACCCCCTTTTGATTGAAGAACATGCCGAGGTCGGTAAACCGGTCCAGTGCGCCGGGATTGTGGGGCGCGGGATCTTTGAGGAAATGCGCCTTCCCATTTCTTCCAAGTCAATTCTTAATACCATCGATGGCGCCAAGGTCACTTTTGCTGGTTCCTCATTCATTTTAAACCGTTCCAAGGTCGCCTATATCATTGATCGAGAGGTTTTTGACAAGGAGCTCAGTCAAAAGCTGAATATTGAATTTAATACCACCCTCCATGATGTTCATCCCATCAAGGATGGTTATATTCTGAAGACCAACAATGGTGAATATTATGCGGATGTGGCGGTTGGTGCGGATGGCCCAAATTCAAAGGTCCGCCGGTCCCTCGGATTTTCTTCGGACATGAAACTCTACCGGGGCTATCAGTACCGGGTGAAAATGTCACCCGAACAACAGAACCTGGTCGAGGTCCACTATGTTAAGCCTTTTTCCCTTTTCACCTGGCTCATTCCTGAGGGAAACGGTGTGGTGAGGATCGGCACCATTTCCAATAATCCCTATCAGGAATTGAATGATTTTATGGAAAAGCTCGGGATCAAGGGAGAGGTGGTGGAGAAGAACGCCGGGGCCATACCGATCGGGAACTGTCAGCTGGTAAAGGGAGAAGCAACTTTGGTGGGGGATGCGGCCTGCCAGATAAAGCCCATTACTTCCGGGGGTATTTATTACGGCATGAAATCAGCCGAGCTCCTGGCTGATGCCATTCGTGAGGGGGATCTTTCCCTCTATGAAAAAAGATGGAAAGAGGAATTCGAGCAGGAAATAAAGATCTGTCTGCTGGCCAGATATGTCATGGAGAACATGGGCCAAGATGTCCTGGCCCGCATTTTTAACTATATTAAAGAAAATGCCGGACTGGTAGAAAAAATCGGTGATTTTGAGAACCATTCGTCGGTTCTGTGGAGCCTGGTTTTGAACCCCCGCACCTATCCGACCATCGGTTCCCTGCTGATGGGGATGATCAAGAACCCCAAATTTGTTCTCCGCTCGCTTTTGAGAACGCCGCGCTAAGAATGAAAAGAAAACTTTTTTGGCTGTCCATATTATTAGTTGTCGTTCTTGGGGTCTATTTTACCCTTCCCTTGATCTTAGAGGGCATGGCCAGATTTCTTATTGTGCGCGACAAGATCGAGCCTGCTCAGTTAATCATTGTACTGGCCGGGGACAATAACGGGGAGAGGGTGAGGGAAGCGGTTAAACTTTATAAAGAAGGCTATGGTAAAAAGATGCTTATGACCGGCGGTCCCCTGGCCTGGAAGTTGACTGCTTCCGAGTGGATGAAAAAGCATGCCCTGGCCCTGGGAGTGCCTGCTCGTGCCATTCTTCTAGAAGACAAGTCCAGGTCGACCCTGGAAAACGCCCTCTTTATTTTACCTATTCTCAAGAAACACAGCATCAAATCTGTTATCCTGGTGACTTCTCCGACCCACAGCCGGCGGGCCAAGCGTGTTTTCAAAAAGTGTTATTCAAAAGAGGACATCAAGGTTTTATCCTGTCCTGCCAGGGAAGCTGAATTCGAGCTTCCGGGCTGGTGGACCAGGCATGAAGACACCCAGCGGGTCATGTGGGAATATGTCTCATTGGTTTATTATTTCTTAAAGGGCTATTGAGGTAAAAATTTGGTATAATATATGTAAAGGGGAAGCGAGAAAAATGGGCAAGGATATTATATTAGTTACGGGCGGAGCCGGATATATTGGCTCGGTTCTGGTTAAAAGACTGGTAGAAAATGGCGAAAAAGTAAGGGTTTTTGACAAACTTTACTTTGGAGAGGCCTCTCTTAACGGGCTGCGGGATAAGATCGATCTTATCCCAGGAGATGTGCGGGAATTCAAACCCGACTTTCTAGAGGGGGTTAAGTGTGTTATGCACTTTGGTTCCTTGTCCAATGATCCAACCGCTGAGTTCGATCCCAAGGCCAACCAGGAGATCAATTTTGAAGGGACCATGCGGGTGGCCGAGGCCTGCAAAAAGAAAGGGGTCAAAAAATTCACTTTTGCTTCTTCCTGCGCCATCTATGGCTTTCATGTTGAGGGGATCGCGGATGAGAACTTCCCCACCCATCCTCAATCCGAGTACTCCCAGAGCAAGCTGGACGCGGAAAACGGTTTGAAATCTCTTGCTGACCACAATTTTTGTCCGGCCATTTTCCGTCAGGGTACGGTCTATGGGTTTTCAGATCGGATGCGCTGGGACCTGGTGGTGAACACCATGACCATGGATGCCTTTGACAAGGGCCGTATTCATATCTATTGCGCCGGAGACAACTGGAGACCGCTGGTGGATGCGCGGGATGTGGCGGATGCCCATATAGCTGCCATGAAAGCCCCTGAGGATAAGGTGGGCGGAGAGATCTTCAATCTGGTTTACAAGAATTACCGGATCCTGGAACTGGGGCATTGGATCCGGGAAACCCTCAAGCCCCTTAAGAAAATCGAGATCGAAGTCCTTTTTGGGACCAAGGAGTCCAGGAGCTATCGGGTTTCAGGAAAAAAACTAAAGAAGGTTTTGGGCTTCGAACCCAAGCTTTCGGTCGAGGAGGCGGTCAAGGAGATCTGGGAAATTCTGCGCTCCGGCCGCTACACTGATTTTTCAAATCCGATTTACTACAATATCGAGTGGATGAAGCTCCTGGTAGACATGGAGCAGAAGCTAAAGGTCATCGGGAGGGTCTTCTAATTGCAGATCGGTTTTGGCTACGACGTCCATAAGTTAGTTAAGGATCGCAAGTTGATTGTGGGAGGGGAAGAGGTTCCTTATCCTAAGGGTTTGCTGGGCTGGTCGGATGGGGATGTTTTGGTACATGCGGTGATGGATGCCCTGATCGGAGCCATGGGGGAAGGGGACATTGGCCGCCATTTTCCTCCGGGCGATAAAGCTTACAAAAACATTTCAAGCTTGAAACTCTTGGCTTCTGTAAAAGATCTTATAAAAAAGAAGGGATATACAATTTCAAACATTGATTCGACCATTGTGGCGGAAGAGCCGCGCTTTGGGCCTTATGTTGAGAAGATGAGGAAAAATATCGCGGAAACTTTGGGGATCGAAAAAGGATCCGTAAACGTGAAAGCTACCACCGAAGAGGGCTTGGGATTTACCGGAAGCAAAGAAGGGATTTCCGCTTACGCGGTTTGTTTAGTGCATGATTAAGCTTGGGGTCAATATTGATCATATTGCGACTTTGAGAGAGGCGCGAAAAGAGGCCTTTCCGGATCCGGTTTCAGCAGCGCGTGAGGCCATGGTTGGCGGGGCAGATGGGATTGTCTGCCATCTGCGCGAAGATCGTCGACATATCCAGGATAGGGATGTATTCAAGCTGCGCAAACTAAAGACCCGCCTGGACCTGGAGATGGCAGCTACCCCTGAGATGTTAAAGTTTGCTTTGCGAGTGAAACCAGATATGGTCACGCTGGTTCCGGAGAAAAGAGAAGAGGTAACCACTGAAGGCGGTCTGGATGTGGTTAAGCATCGAAAAAAGCTAAAACCCATTATAGATAAACTCCGGAAAACAGGAATTCTGGTCAGTCTTTTTATTGATCCAGAGAAAAAACAACTGATGGAGTCTGCTGCTCTTTTGGCAGACTTCGTTGAACTGCATACTGGAAAGTATGCACGTACCTCTTATGTCAAGGGTCGGAAACTAACCATAAAAAGGGAGTTAGAAAAAATCAGGATTCTTACCCAGCAAGCGAGGCTGATCGGCCTGCGAGTGAATGCCGGCCACGGCTTAGACTATAATAATGTAATGGAAATCTGTAAAATCCCCGGGATCGAGGAGTTGAATATCGGTTTTTCAATTGTGGCCAGAGCATTCTTTGTGGGAATGAAAAAGGCGGTTGCTGAGATGAGGAGGGCTATGTGATGAAAATTGCGCTGGGTGCGGATCATGCTGGATACAAATTAAAAGAGATCATCAAAAACTATCTTAAAAGAAAGAAGATCGAATTCAAGGATTTCGGCACCCATTCTGAGGAATCTGTGGACTACCCGGATTACGCTTTTCCGGTTGCCCAGGCAGTAGCTCGGGGAGAGTTTGAGCGTGGGATCATCATGTGCGGTTCGGGGGTGGGAGCAACCATTGTGGCCAATAAAGTTAAGGGTATTCGGGCAGTGAATGCCTATGATACTTACACCTCTAAGCAGAGCCGCCAACACGGGGATTGCAATGTGCTGTGCCTGGCCGGCAACAAGCTTTCCCGCGCTAAAGCCACCAAGATCGTGGATGTTTGGTTGAAGACCGAATTTTCAGGAGAAGAGCGGCATCTGCGGCGCATCAAAAAAATAGAGCAATTATGAAAGCCCTTATAATGGCAGCTGGATACGGAACCCGGCTTGAGCCGCTGACTTTAGCGGTTCCCAAGCCCATGGTTCCCATTGTTAACCTTCCCACCATGCAGCACAATATCGAACTTCTCAAGAGATATGGTTTTCGTGAGATCGTGGCAAACATCCATTATTACCCCGAACAGATCGAGAATTATTTTGGTGATGGTTATGACCTGGGAGTTAATCTTTCTTATTCTTATGAGGAAAAACTCCTGGGCACCGCGGGCGGGGTAAAGCGCATGGCAGCCATAGCAAACACAAAAGATACCTTTCTGGTCCTTTCCTCAGACGCCTTAACCGACATAAATCTAAAGCGGTTTATTGGTTACCATAAAAAGAAAAATGCCCTGATGACCATTGCCCTGGCCAGGGTCTCGGATGTCACCCAGTTCGGGGTGGTCATCCAGGATGAAGAGGGAAGGATCACCGGTTTTCAGGAAAAGCCCAAGCAGGAAGAAGCTCAAAGCGATCTGGTGAACGCCGGTATCTATATTATTGAACCTGAAGTATTAAAAATGATGCCGGCTGGATTTTATGATTTTGGCAAGCAGCTTTTTCCTAAATTGGTGGAGGAAAAAGCGGCCATTTATGGCTATCCCATGGTCGAGTACTGGAATGATGTGGGAGGCCTTGAAAAATATATCCAGTCCAGCTACGACGCTATGAAAGGGGTGGTTCAGATCCGCATTCCGGGACGCAGGGTAGGCCGTTCCACCTGGATCGGCGCCCGGGGCAAGATAAACCGGACCGCTCGTTTTGAGGGATCGGTCATCATAGGCGGTCGCTCAAGCATCGGCAGGGATGTTTACATTAAGGATTCGGTGATTGGTGATAAATGTGTGATTGAGAGGGGAGCCGTAATTACTGGTTCGGTTCTCTGGTCAGACACCGTGGTCGGAAGAGAAGCGCAGATCACGAAATCCGTTGTCGGCAATTGGTGTCATGTGGAAGAAAAGGCAAAGATCCTGGAGGGTTCCATAATCTCCAACCGCTCCACCATCCGCAAGCAGGTTGAGCTCCCTCCCCAGACCCGCCTCAAACCTAATTCCATCGCATAATCCATGCAAGTTTTCTCATTCTAAACCCGATAATAAAAGTGTAAAAGCCTTTATAGGAGGTAAACTATGAAGAAAGCTATATTATGTCTGTTTGTTGTTCTTATTTTAGCGTCGCTAACTCTGGCCCAGGAAAACATGGGTGCCCGTCCGATAGGCATGGGAGGAGCTTTTACCGGTTTAGCAGATGACGTGAACGCCATCTTCGTCAATCCGGCCGGGATCGGATATCTGCGCGGAGAGCAGGCTTTGGTTTCCACTAAGTTTTCAGAAGGAAAAGAATACACCATCATTGGCGGAGTGGAGAGAACCCCCATCGGGAGTTTTGGGGTGGGGTATGTTGGATCTTCTGCTTCGCTCAACGATGAAGACACCTCGACCAGGGCAATTAATCAAACCTTGATTTTATCCTATGCCCGTGAATTGAACGAGTTTATGGTAATTCCCAAACACATGGGAAAGCTTTCCCTTGGAACCAACCTGAAGTTCTCCAGCCTGCGGCTAGGGAATGCCCAGGGTTTGGCTGAAACCCGGGGATCAGCCCTAAACGCGGATATAGCAGCGGTCTTCAGACCGAACGATGATTTTTCATGGGGAGTAAGTGTTAAGAATTGCTTTGACAAAAATTCCCAGGCCAATGAAAATCAGATTGAATCAGGAATGGATGTTGCCTTCGGGATCTCCGGTAAGGTTTTCAACAAGTCGCTGATCTGGAGCGCGGAGGGAAAAAGTTTAGGATGCGAATGGAGGCCGGTCAGAGGATTGGCTTTGCGGGTGGGAAAAGATGGCGACTATAACACGGCTGGCTTTGGGATCAACGTGCACGGCTTTTGCGTTGATTACGGCTACATGGAAAAAGAAGAACCAGTCCATTATGTGGCGGTTTCCATTGCCATTGACAGAGAAAAAGCTAGTGCAAACCTTAGACAAGCCAGTTTAAATCTTGAATAAATAGGGGGGTGCCTTGCAGATGGCGCGCCCCTCTTTTTTTTGATATAATCCTTCCAACATGATCAGATATTTCCGTTCCATTATCTTCTGGGGGATCCTGGTTTTATTTGTTATCCTTTTTGGTCTTATCCTGCCGCCCCTTTCTCTCTTTTTTAAAAATAAGCAGAGATTCTATTTTTCGGTCTTCAGTTTTTTTACCAAGATGCTTCTGATCCTTACCTGGATCCCGGTTAAGGTGTTGGGCAGGGAAAATTTGAAAGATTATGATATGCAGCAGGGGCTGATCGTAGCGGTTAACCATTCCAGCCTTCTGGATACCTTTGTGCTGCTGGCTAAGCTCCCCTTTGTTTTTAAATTCATCGCTTACGGAGCTGGTTTTCGCCTGCCTTTTATAAAGGTTCTCTATGAAGGCGCAGGATATGTGGGAGCGGGTTTAAAGGGAGAGAAGATGGTCCCTCATCTGGTTTCTTTACGCGAGGTTTTGAAGAGAAAAGAAAAGATCGCTATCTACAGTCGTCCTTCCATGAAGGAGGGGGAGGTGAAATTTAGTGAGGGAGCGGTTTGGTTGTCTAACGAATTTCAAACTCCGATTTTGCCGGTTGCCATAAAAGGGGCTTCAGAGCTGCTGCCCATGGGTAAGTTTTTATTGGGTTGGGGGAGGGTTATTCTATCTATTGGAAAGCCTTCCTATTTTTCTTCTCCGGATGCCCTTCAAAAAGAGGTTTCCAGATTATATGCAGAAATTTCTTAATCTGATGCAAGTTTTGTGCCGGTTATTTCGATAATATAACTAGATAGGAGGAATACCTATGGCAATTGAATTTGATACGGGTGGACTTGCGAATGTCCGCAAGTATACTATAAACGATCTTCCCCAAAGGATAGCGGAATTGGGAAAAGAAACTGGTGACACCATGACTACCAGAGTCATAGACACAGATGGAGATGGCCGCCTAGATACTTCCCTGGCTGATAAAATTCAGATCTCGTCTGCGGCCAGAGAAGAGGGAGCGGTCTATGTGGAAGCGAAAAAAGCGAAAAACGCGAAATCGATTGTTCCGAAAGGAGTAAAAAATGCTTGAATTTAATTGGGTCTTGATTCTGGTTGGAGCTGCGGCTATTTTGATCCTGATTAATATTTTTCAGCTTATTTCTGCTTTCCGCAAGAAGAAAAAAGCCGAAATGAAAATAAAGGAAATTGACAAAGAAATTGAGGCGCTCAAGAAAGACCTTGAAAAAGAAAAAGGGGAGCTTCAGGTCCAACTGCAGGAGAGGATTAAAAAGTTTATGGAGGGGAAGAAATGACGGAGGCAGCTGCACCAGCTGGATATAGTCCCAAAAATTTGAAATTTGCAGGTAAGGTCGCAGGACTTTCCGGCGATCCTGATACGATAGAGAAAGAAGACCTTAGGAAAACCGGACTTGCTCAAGATAAAATAACGGAAGCCCTGACTTTTGATGGAAATAGAGATGGTCTTGCCCCAGAAGAGTTCCTCGATTTCATTCACGCTCAAGCTAATCCATTTACGCTAGAGGTTAACGGCCGCTCTTACCGGGTCCAGAACGGTAAAATAGAACCCTCCGATGCCTATATCAATAAAATAATCATCAAACTTAATCAATTATTGCGTTCCTCCGGCAAAAGAATCCACGCCGGCCGCATCGGAGACTATGAGGGCTTTATGGAGTGGTTTAAAGGGATCCTCAATAAAAACAACGGCCGGATCGTGATTGACGATGATTTTAGGGAAGAATTTGCCCGGCAGCTCCGGATCCCAGAAAAAGATATAACCGAGGCAGCCTTGGACGCCTTGTTTGGCGATCAAAACGGCGAACTGGATGAAGAGGACATAATTTCTGTTCCGCTTTTCATGGAGCGGCTTGACCTGGCTATAAAGTTCTTTGCTGTCCGAAAGCAGCTCGGGGAAGGCTTTGTAGGTTTCCTGAGAAGGAAGAGGATTGCGATCCTCAATTTCGGTGAGCTGCAAAAGAGGTCTGCTCAATATAATGTGTTTTATGCCATAATGCAAAATAGAGTGGCTTATGATGAATTTAAGAACAGATATCTTGGGTTAGCCGGCGAGGCTTGGAAGGACCTGGCGAGGATCGAGGGGAGGGCGGATCAATATCAGGAGAGAGCTGAGATTATTACAAAAATTTGGAAGGGAGACAAAAAGATCCCTCAAGAGCTTCAGGAACTTCTTTTCTTTACCTATCTGACGGATTTTGAGATAAGCTGCCTGAAGAGCGAGATTAAAATCGATGGGGATATAAACTGGAAAGATCCTAAGGTTTTAGATGATTTTGTAAAGGGTGTTTTGATGAACTTTGTTCTGGGCAGAGATCTGCCTGAGGGCGAAGATGAGATCACAGAAGAAATAATCCATCAGGTCGCTAAAAATAACGAAGGCCTGCTCAAGGAAATCCAAGACAAGAAAGAGGAGCCCCAAGGACAGGTCGCAGCTGTTCCTGCGGCTCCCCCTCCACCCCCCAAAAATACCGAAAATTAACGCAAGTTTTCCCTCACTTAATACGATTAATTATATAGATACGCACCCTAGGACTATATTAATGTAAGGAGCTTTAATGGTAGATTTTTCAGCACCAATTGCAAATCTGGATGAGATACAAGAGAAGGAAGCGATCGCTTACGAAGGAAGCATCCAGCCCAACTACATTCAATCCAACGAAGAGATAGAAAAGGTTGATCCTTCCGTGGATGCCTCTGAGATCTCATCTTCTTCGAGCAGCACCGGCTCAAAACCCGCTTCCGGCGCTGAAACCGAAGACATTTCTGAAGATTCCTCAAATTATATTGATAACCAGGATGATTCTTCCGAGGGCGCTGATGATTC
>JAZFXQ010000182.1:0-8034 GCA_036448795.1 Candidatus Margulisiibacteriota bacterium
ACTACATGATCGTGGACTTTTATACCTTTGCGTTTGATTTCGTCTTCATTGTGGAGTGTTGCGCGTTTCACCGTCACCCCTGCTAAGTGCACAGGCTTTAGATATGCAACAGGGGTAATCGCCCCAGTTCTCCCAACCTGAATTTTAATATCCTGAATTACAGAAATAGCCTGCATCGGAGGATATTTAAAAGCAATTGCCCAGCGGGGAGCTCTGGCGGTTGCGCCCAGCTTTTCCTGAGCAGATAGATCGTCAACCTTTACCACAATCCCATCTATTTCATATCTAAGCTTTTCCCGCGCAGTTTCCCAGAGCTTTATATACTTTTGAACTTCTTCTATCCCATGGCAAAGCTTGGTATCTGGGTTGATCTTAAAACCTATCTTTTTGATATGTTCCAGGGTCTCATTGTGAGTTTTTAGCTTGGGACGTGTTTCTGCATAATATAAAAAGATATCCAGCGGTCGGGTGGCGGTTATCGTGGAATCAAGCTGGCGAAGAGAACCTGCGGCTGCATTTCTTGGATTAGCAAACTTTGGCTCACCGGCCTCTTCTCTCTCCTGGTTGAGCTTCACAAAATTGTCATATGGAAGATAGACTTCTCCTCTTGCTTCTAGATCTTCAGGTTTATTTAGCACCAATGGTATACTGCGGACGGTTTTAAGATTTTGGGTAATATCTTCGCCATGAACCCCATCACCACGGGTTGAGCCAACCTCAAACTTTCCCTTTTTATAAATAAGGGAAACTGCCAGGCCATCCATCTTGAGCTCACACACGTAATCAATCTTGGATTTGCCCAAACCTTCTCTGACCCGGCGGTCAAAATCCATGAGCTCCTCTTCGTTCATGGCATTGTCCAGGGAAAGTAAAGGATTTTTGTGTTTGTAGGTTTTAAAGGACTTTAGCGGAACTCCCCCCACTCTCTGGGTTGGAGAATCCGGGGTCATAAGATCCGGAAATTCCTTTTCTAAATTTTGCAGTTCACGAAAAAACTTGTCATAGGCAGCATCTGAGATCTGGGGTTTGTCCAGAACATAATAAAGATGATCGTGATGATGGATCTCTTTGCGGAGTTTTTCTATCTTTTTCCTGGCCTGGGCCTTATCCACCGCCTATGCTCCCCAATATATCCGCGATCGGTACCACAACTGTCTCCAATTTACCAATCGCTGCCAGGGTGATGATTGTATCCATGTTTACGGCCTGGGTAATGTGGAAGGGATAGGCCTGGGTTCGCATCAATTTTGAGAGGTGCGCCCCGCATCCCAGATCATCACCCATGTCTGAGACCAGCTGACGGATATAGGTCCCTTTGGAACACATCACTTCAAAAGTCACCTTTGGATTATTCCCGATTTCATAATTCAGAAGAGCTATTTTATGGATGATCACCCTGCGCGGTTCACGTTTAACCACAATGCCTTGACGAGCCAGTTTGTAGAGCCGCTTGCCTTTGATCTTTACCGCTGAATGCATGGGAGGGACCTGCTCGATCTCGCCTATGAATTTTTTAAAAATAGGCTCGACATGCTCGATCTGACATTCGACATTCGAAGTGTGGGTAACCTTGCCTTCAGCATCCAAAGTATCCGTTCTGATCCCCAGGGTCATCTCCGCAATGTATCCCTTGTCTCCCCCCATAAAATGATGAACGGACTTGGTGGCTTTACCCAGAAAAACAGGAAGAACGCCGGTAGCCATGGGATCCAGGGTGCCGGAATGCCCTACTTTCTTCACCCTGGAAAGATTTCTGATCTTTGCCACTACATCAAAAGAGGTCCAACCCCGTGGTTTATTGACAATGATTATGCCTTCCATAGCTCAAACCAAATACTTTGAAGCCTTGATCTGTTTTATAACTTCTGCAATTACCTTGGATTTAACATCCTGGATATTTTCGTGCAGGATGGCTCCCGCTGCTCGAATATGTCCCCCGCCTCCGAACCTTTTGGCTATCTCAGAGACATTTATCTTTTCCTTGGAACGCAAATTAACCTTTACTTCTTCTTTCCCCTCACGAAAAAGAACAGCCACCCCTACTCCCTCAATTGAACGAAGCTGATCTACCAGACCGATCAGGTCTTCCCCTTTGGCACCCACCCGCTCCATCATTTCCTGAGTGACAGTTGCCCAGGCAACTTTGCGATCCGGCGAGATTTCCAGGTTGGAAAGTGCCGCAGCCTGGATGCGGATGCTGGCGATAGTCTTTGTGTCGTAAATACGGGTGGTTATTTCATGGGTGTCAACTCCGGCTTTCAAGAGTTCCCCGGCCATGGCAAAAGTAACCATGGATGTGTTTTCATAACGGTAGTTGCCGGTGTCAGTGATCAAGGCCACATAAAGATTTTCTGCCATGGCCCGGCTGACCTTGACTTTGAGGTACTTTGCCAGTTTATAGACCAGCTCCGCAGTGGATGAACTTTTTTCAACATAATTGATGTCCCCGTAATGGGTGTTGTCAGGATGGTGATCGGTATTGATGATGACTTTAGAGGCTTCTCTTGGTGAAAATTTTTCACCGAGGCGCTTGATATCTGAGGCATCCATGGCAAAGAGCAGATCATAGCGTCGATTGGGATCCAATCTATTTTTCACTCTATCTGCGCCAGGCAGAAAGCGGTATATTCTGGGGATACCGTCCTCGGAGTAGAAATCAGGAGTAATGTCCAGCTCGCATAGGATCATTCCCATGGCGAGCATGGAGCCAATGGAATCTCCATCCGGATCAACATGCGATACAACTAAAGCGGTTTTAGCGCCTTTTACGGCCTTTTTTAGAGCGGCTAAGGTTTCTTTCACGTTCTTCTTCGCCTCGAGAGGCTTTTTCCAGCCTCGAGATTATCCCCAGCACCCGGCTCCCTTTTTCAAGAGAATCATCATGCACAAATTTAATTTCAGGTACCAATCGCATCTCCAGCATGTGTCCCAATTTTCCTCGAATGAATCGGGTAGCTGAATCAAGCCCAGACATGCATTCCTTCTTTTTCTCATCGTTTCCCAGGATACTCACAAAGACCTTGGCGTTTTCAAGATCCGGAGAGACGTCCACCCGGGTTATGCTGACAAACCCGATCCGTGGGTCTGATACATTCTCGCGGATGATCTTGCTGATCTTTTCCCTGATCAGTTCGGCTACACGCTCAACCCTGGTCATTTTTTGCGGGCTTTCTCCCTTATTTCAAAGGCTTCGATCTCGTCCCCCACCTCAAAATCAGTATATCCTGAGATAGCTACCCCGCACTCATAATTCTGCTCAACTGCTTTAACGTCTTCCTTGAATCTCTTAAGGGACTCAAGTTTTCCCTCGTAGATCTTTTCTTTTTCCCGGAAGATCCGAATTTTGCTGCCGCGGACCATCCTTCCCTCTTTTACAAAACAGCCGGCGATAACCCCGACTTTAGAAAATTTAAAAAGATTCCTGACCTCGGCGTGCCCGATCACAACTTCTTCATACTCCGGCTCAAGCAGCCCCTCCATGGCCAGCTTGACATCATCCACCAGCTTATAAATGATATCGTATTTGCGGACCTCGACCCCTTCCTGAGCGCTGACCGCCTCTGCGTTCCCCTCAAATCCCACATGAAATCCAACCACGATTGCATCCGAGACCTCGGCCAACATTATGTCAGATTCAGTGACCGGCCCAACCGCCAGGTGGATCATATTCACAGAAATGTTTCCAATGCTGAAATCCTGAAGGGACTGCAGAATGGCATCCATCGACCCCTGAACGTCTGCCTTGACCACCAGATTTAGTGATTTCTTTTCACCCTTTTTTATATGTTCTGAGAAATCTTCAAGAGAAAGGACCTTTCCTCGAGCGGCCTTGCTCTGGGTCTCCTTTCTCTGCTCAGCCATTCTTCTTGCCTCTTTCTCTGAAGACACTACCTGTAAAGTATCTCCCGCTCTAGGAACCTCAACACAGCCCAGGACCTCAACCGGGATCGAGGGACCGGCAGACTTTAAACGAGCGCCGGTATCAGTAAAGAGCGCCCTTACCTTTCCGTAAGTTGCGCCTAAAGTAAAGATGTCTCCCACTCTTAAAGTTCCATTTTTGACTAATAGGTCTGCTACCGGACCTTTTCCCTTATCTAATCTGGATTCTATTACAACCCCTACCGGAGTACCGTCTGGATCAGCTTTGAGTTCCTGAACCTCTGTTACCAGCAGGATCATCTCCAGCAGCTCATTTACCCCCTTCCCTTCTTTGGCCGAGGTAGGGACCATGACGGTTTTGCCGCCCCAATCTTCAGCCAGCAGATCAAGCTTTGATAGTTGTGTTTTGACCCGATCCAGGTCGGCTTCGGGCTTGTCGATCTTATTGAGGGCCACGACGATCGGAACCCGGGCTGCTTTGGCATGATCAATGGCTTCAACGGTTTGAGGCTTGACCCCGTCATCTGCAGCCACTACCAGAACCGCGATGTCTGTGACCTTGGCACCCCTGGCACGCAGCGCAGTAAAGGCTTCATGGCCCGGGGTATCCAGAAATATGACTTTTTTCCCGTGGACATTCACCTGATAGGCCCCGATGTGCTGAGTGATCCCTCCTGCCTCCCCCTCCGCAACCCTGGTCTTGCGGATAGCATCCAGCAATTTGGTTTTACCATGGTCAACGTGCCCCATGATAGTTACCACGGGGGGTCGGTGAACAAGTTTTTTAATCTTGACTTCAGGGACTACCTCTGCCTTTGCCTCTGGCTTCTTGACTAAAAGATGTTTTTCTAAACCAGCCGCAATCTCTCTTGCCATTTCTGCGCTGATCCTCTGATTGATGTTTGCCAAGATACCCTTTTTCATTAATTCCTTAATAATTACAGAGGATTTGACCGCGATTTTATCTGCCAGTTCTTTGACTGAAATGTCCTCGGTTTCAATAACCGGACCAGCTGGCTTCTCTTCCGCCTTCGCTCTTCGAGCTTCGGCGGACAGGTCTTTCTTGGGGGGAGCAGCTTTTTTGGGTGGGGCTGCTTCGGCCTTTGGCTTCTTTTCCTCTTTCTTGGGAGCCAAGACCTCCTTTACAACCTGGGCAGCTTCTTCATCCACCGAGGAAGCAGCGGTTTTGGCCGACACACCCAGATCGGTAAGCATCTTTATGAGCTCCTTGGCTGTCAGACCAAGCTTCTTTGCTAGTGTTCCTACTTTGACTTTTTTCGTCTTTTTAACCAATTATTTTCCCTCTCGTAGCTTCTTTGCTCCTTCATCCGGAACAACACTGGTTGCAGCTTTAACCTCGTAACCCATACTTTTAAGTTTCTCGATCAGCTCTTTGCTCTTTAGCCCTAACTCTTTAGCCAGCTCGTGGACTTTGACCTTCGCCTCTTTCTTTTTGGCGGGCTTCTCCTTTTTCTCTGCCTTCGCCCCTTCCTTTTCTGCTGCTTTTTCAGAGAGGATATCGATCTTCCACCCGGTCAATTTTACTGCCAGCCGGACGTTCTGACCTTCTTTTCCAATTGCCAGGGAGAGCTCCCTTTCAGGAACATAGACCTTGGCCGAGGCAGCTGCCTTGTTCACTTCAACCTTGCTGACCTTGGCTGGACTTAAGGCATGGATGATAAAAGTTTCCGTTTTCTCGCTCCACTCGATAATATCCACTCTTTCCGGGCCGAGTTCCCTGACAATGTTCTGAATCCTGTTCCCCATATGTCCCACGCAGGTGCCTACTGCACCGATCTTTTTATCATGGGAAAAAACCGCTATCTTGGTTCTTTTCCCGGCCTCCCGGGCGAGAGCCTTGATCTCAAGTATCCCTTCCTTCAATTCGGGAACCTCCATTTCAAAGAGCCTCTTGATTAAGCCGGGATGGGATCTTGAAACCACCACAAAAGGTCCCTTGGGGGTCTTTTTGGTTTCAACCACATATAATTTTACCCGCTCTCTTTCACGCAGGGTCTCTCCCGGGATCTGCTCGACTAGAGAGAGCACAGTTTCCAGTCTTCCCAGATTTATCAAGTACCCTCCATATTCTCTCCGCTGCACCACTCCCGTGATCAATTCTCCCTGTTTTTTGGTGAATTCTTCATAAGCTTCATCTTTTTCCGCTTCCCGGATGCGCTGGATAATGACCTGTTTGGCAGTCTGAGCCGCTAACCTTCCAAAATCCTTGGGGGTAATATCCTTTTCCTTTTTCCCTTCTTTATGGATTATCCTGACCAGGCCATCGTCAGAAATTTTCACTTCGAGATTTTCTTCAGGATGCTCCTCTTTGCCCTTGAATAACTTTTTGGCAGCTGAAAGAAGGGCGACACGGATGGCTTCCAGCAGGGCTTCCTTATGAATCCCCCGCTCCCTTTGGATTTCCTCAAGCATTTCTTGAAATTTCTCGATTTTCATATAATTCCCTCCGTAAAAACAAAAAGTGGGAGTATTACCCACTTGTTTTTCAAAGTTATTATAACACCCCCTGCTGATTTGTCAAGAAAAAAAGGGCCATCCTCCTTCGCTCTTCAAGCTACGGAGGATAGGCCCCTCTTTAATCTATTTATAGTCCGAAGCCCGTAAGGGCGAAGGACTACATCATGCCCCCCATGCCCCCCATACCTCCCATTCCACCGGGCGGCATTGCCGGAGCTTTTTCTTCCTCCGGTTTCTCAGCCACCAAAACCTCAGTGGTCAGGAGCATCGAAGCGATCGAAGCAGCATTCTGCAGTGCAGATCGGGTCACTTTGAGCGGGTCTACGATCCCAGCTTTGAACATGTCTCCAAATTCAAAGGTCTGGGCGTCAAATCCAATGCCGGATTTCTCCTTTTTTATCCTCTCAACCACCACCGACCCTTCCCAACCAGCATTATTTGCGATCTGTTTGAGCGGCTCTTCCAGGGATTTGCGGACAAGTGAGACTCCTACCCTTTCATCCCCCTGAGTGCCTGCTTCCAGTTTATTTATCGCATCCAGAATATGGATGAAAGCAGCTCCGCCGCCAGCGATGATCCCTTCCTCAACCGCAGCCCGAGTTGCTGAGAGAGCGTCTTCAATGCGATGCTTCTTCTCCTTGAGCTCGGTCTCGGTGGCCGCGCCAGCTTTGATCACCGCAACCCCTCCAGAAAGTTTAGCCAATCTCTCCTGAAGCTTTTCCTTATCATAGGAAGAGTCGGAAAGATCGATCTCTTTCTTGATCTGGGCAATGCGGTCTTTAACAGACTTTTCGGATCCAGCTCCCTCAATAATGGTCGTGTCTTCCTTTCGGATGATGATCTTCTTGGCTTTACCAAACCACGATTCTGAGGGATTCTCCAGTGAAAGTCCTTTTTCTTCGGAGATCACTTCTCCACCGGTCAGGATGGCGATGTCTTCGAGCACAGCCTTTCTTCTGTCGCCAAAGCCCGGGGCTTTTACCGCAACCGCGTTAAGGGTTCCCCGAAGTTTGTTAACAACCAGAGTAGCCAGGGCCTCGCCCTCGATCTCATCCGCTAAGATGAGCAAGGGTTTACCCGCTTGCACAACCTTTTCCAGGGCAGGAAGGAGGTCTTTGACCGCGCTGATCTTTTTATCGGTGATCAGCATAAAGCAGTCTTCCAGGATGCACTCCATCCTCTCGCGGTCGGTGACCATGTAGGGCGAAGCGTATCCCTTGTCAAACTGCATACCTTCGACCACTTCCAGAGTGGTGTCGATCCCTTTGGATTCCTCAACCGTGATAACTCCGTCTTTGCCGACCTTTTCCATGGAATCCGCGATCAGGTTACCAATTTCCATATCATTATTAGCGGAAATCGACGCGACCTGAGCAATGGCCTCCCTGGTTTCGACTTTTCGGCTCTCTTTTTTGAGCTCCTCAACCGTCAGGTTAACCGCGTTCATGATCCCGCGTTTAATGGCCATGGGGTTGGCTCCAGAAACCACGTTCCTGAGACCTTCCCTAAAAATGGTCTGACCAAGCAGGGTTGCGGTAGTGGTTCCATCCCCTGCGATATCATTGGTCTTGGAAGCGATCTCCTTTAAAAGCTGAGCTCCCATATTCTCATATGGATCTTCAAGATCGATCTCCTTTGCAATGGTAACTCCATCATTGGTGATGGTTGGGGATCCCC
>JAZFXQ010000183.1:0-3054 GCA_036448795.1 Candidatus Margulisiibacteriota bacterium
GATCCCCCCCGCTCTGGAGAAAAATAGAGATTGAGCATGTCATTTGAAAGGATAACCTCTTCTTTGCCGTCCTTATCAAAATCGGTCAGGGTCAGCTCCACGTAAGGTTTTCCACCGCGGCTGAACTTCTCCACTTCTTTCTCTGCGCGGATGAGATGGGAATAAACCGCGTGCCTGAGATAATTTAAGTGTATACCGCCAAAGATCCCATGCCAGTAAGCGCAGCTGCACTGCCCCTGGTAGAGTTCGATCCTTGCTTTCTTGAGCTCTTCCTTCTTTTTATCTGTGCCAAAGAGCGTCTTGGCCCGGCTGAGGGTCTGCAAACGGCTGCTGACATGGAGCATCTTTTTATGCATATTGTTCGCTTCCGGATACTTCACGAAAAAGTTGCGAAAATTCCCGCCGCCCACCCACTCCATCATCTCATTGTAGGAAGTGGCCGGCAGATAGATCCTTCCCAGCGCGGGATATTCATCCAGATAATTGGAAAAGGTGGTGGGCTCTATCAGATCCGAATTGGCTTCGAGCATGGAAAGCAGTTTTTCCAGGTATCCTTCCTGATAGATCCACCTGTGAGACCCTCCGCGCAAACCAAATTTTTCTCCATCATCCATAAAAACGGCCAGGGCTGACCCATCAGGATCAGGGATGCTTTTTAAGTATTCGATGATCTCTTCCGGAGGTTGAAAAGGGATCAACTCCCGGAGCCTGCGATTGATCGGAAAAACCTTCACCGTCTCTCCTTCTTCCTCGGTTATGTAGTAGCCGGAGAGCTTGTCCGAAGGAAGACCGGCCTGGATAAGATGATCTTCGTCCACCAGCACATATTCGATGCCGGCCCTGGAAAGGATCTTGGGCAGGGTCGGCTCCCAGACCCGTTCGGTAAGCCACATCCCTCTCGGAGCCCGAAAGAATTGCTCCCGTATAAACTGGTTTGCCATCTCGATCTGTCCAAGTTTATCTTCATCCGGGATGATGGAGAGGATCGGCTCATAATATCCGGAAGTCAAGACCTCGACCTGTCCCCTTCTGACCAGTTTTTTCAAAAGCTCCAGAAATTCGGGCCGATTTTTCTTGAACCAGTCAAAGAGGATCCCGCTGTAATGAACGTTAAATTTAATTCTGGGATGAGATTCGAGGACCCTTATAAAAGGGAGATAGGCTTTTTCGTAAGCCTCTTCATAAATATGTTCGAAATTTCCGACTGGTTGATGGCAATGGATCCCAAAGATAAATTTTATTTTTTGCATGATCCTATTATCTCAATCTTGCAGAAAAACCGCAACCCGGAAGCATCTTTGGGTCTTCAAAATAATCCACCAGCGGATAATTTCTACAGATATAGGCGCCCCAGAAATAATTGCCGCATCTGCCATCTGCTTGCCGATGCTTACAGGTAAAGATCAGGTAATAATTATCATAATCGATCCTCAAGAGGATAAAATCAAAGATCCAGCTGGTCCATTTTATCGCCAGATCGGTAAAAAACCGGCTGGAAAGCTGCCGGGGCGTGATCTTTAAGTAAATCTCTCTGCAACAGATCCCGCACTGCTTGCACTTTCCTTCCAGGACCCAGCGGGTTTTAAAGAGGATCCTTTTGGGAAGATTGGTCAGGAAATTGTCAAGAAGGATAAAAGAAATTATGGCCCTTTTCAGCAACTTCATAGCACATGTCTTCTGAGCCGGATTTCCTCTCTGGCGATCAGATATAGGGTCCCGCCGAATACCAGGATCGCGCCAATTACAAAACGCATGGTTAATACTTCACCAAGAAACAATACCGATAAAATGACAGTAATGGCCGTGTAAACCGGAGCAACCATGCTTCCTTCGGCAGTTGGGATAAATCGAAAAGGCCTGGTAAAAGCTAACTGAGCGCCGGTCCCCAGTATTCCAACCAGGAACAAAAGCCCCCACTCGCCAAGATTTGGCAGCCGAAAACCAACCGGCAAAAGGATCATAGAAAATAAACCCGCCCCGATCATCATAGATAAAGTAATTATCCATGATGAATCAGTTTTGCGCAGTTGGCGAATTGAAGTCACGGCGACCCCACCAAAGACCGCGGCTGAGACAGCCAGGAAGTAACCTATATCGATCTTGCCGAAGCGGGGTTCAAGGATCAAGAACATGCCGCAGAATGACAAGAGTATGACCAAGAGCGAATCAAAATTTGGTCGTTCTTTGATGATAATCGCAGAGAACAAAATAGCGAACAAGGGATAAGAGTTAGCCAGCATGGCCGCGCTGCTTAAAGGGATGCGTGAAATAGAAATAAAATACAAAAGCACGGCAATCCCCCCAAAAACTCCCCTGACCACCAGCATATTTAGGTTGTGTACCCTGATCCTTCCTTTATAGACAAAGATCAACGCTGATCCTATCATAAAGATGCTGATAATGGCCCGGATAAAGAGTATTTCAGCGGCAGAGATGCTTGCCGACAGGATCTTCACAAATAAAACCATTAAGGCAAATAACAAAGCAGCCAGCAATGTGGTAGCTTGAGTCTGAGCACTTTGAGAACGCATGATTATTTCTATTTGGCCTTTTTCTCTTTTCTGAAGGCTTTGATAATGGAGGATAGGCTGAACATCCCGATCGCTACCAGTCCGCTTAGAAGCCCGCGCAGGGCGATCTTGGTCTGGTCCACGGTCGGCACGAACTTCGCTCCTTCATCCGTTATTTCAATATAGCCAACCGGCTTGCTCTCTACTCGCAATCCCAGGCCTCCACCCACCCCCGAAGAATCATTCTTCTTTGCT
Organism: Candidatus Margulisiibacteriota bacterium; assembly: GCA_036448795.1. GTDB lineage: Bacteria > Margulisbacteria > WOR-1 > O2-12-FULL-45-9 > O2-12-FULL-45-9 > JAZFXQ01. The sequence continues at coordinate 2,766 of JAZFXQ010000183.1, forward strand.
TTGGCCTTTTCTTTCCCTTCTTTAGCAAAACCGCCGCCTCCCCCGCCCATGACTGAAACTGTCGCTACCGGGATGATGGTCCGGTGACCAACCCTGACCGGATCACCAAAAACCGTTTTTACATTTGCGGTCTTCTCGATATTATCCGAAACCTCTTTTAGAACTTCATGGATATCGGTATGCTTTCTCTTTTTCAATCCTTTCTTCATTCTTAACCCTCCTTTTAATACTCCGGTGCAACCTTCGGCTTTTTCCCAAAATGTGACTCATAAATATCGGAATAGCTATC
>JAZFXQ010000184.1:0-2179 GCA_036448795.1 Candidatus Margulisiibacteriota bacterium
CATGGGAGAGAATGGAGTCCTGGGCGACATTGCTATTTCGAAAGAAACCACCCAGAAAAACGCTAAACGTTTTGGTGTGAGTTATAAAAATGAATTGAAAAGATTGGTGATCCACGGAATTTTGCATTTGCTTGGTTATGATCACGGAAGGAAAATGAGAGATGCCGAGGAAGTTTATCAAAAGTTTTAAATATGCCCGGGCTGGAGCCCAGCATGCTATGAGAACCCAGCGCAACCTGTGGATCCATTTCTTTATAGGATTAGCAGTTATTGGGATCGCAGTTTGGGCAAAGGTAAGTTTGCTTGAGCTTGCGGTTTTGGTGGTGACCATTTTTGGAGTGATCGTGGCGGAAATGATAAATACCTCAATTGAGGAGCTTGTAAATATTCTTTCTCCGCAGCACCGCATGGAAGCCGGCTTGGCTAAAAACGTGGCGGCTGCGGCCGTGCTTTTGGCAGCGGCCAGCGCAATAATTGTTGGATGTTTGATCTTTATCCCGAGGTTGATCTGAAATGGGCGAGTTAATTTTACTTTTAGTCTTGTTTGTTTTATCTGCTTTCTTTTCAACTTCAGAAACGGCACTCACCAGTCTTTCGCGCATAAGGGTCAGCCGGATGGTTGAGCAAAAGCTTCCGGGAGCGAAACTGGTTAAAAAATTAAAGGAAAAACCGAGCGAATTTTTGTCTACTATTTTGATCGGCAACAATCTGGTAAATATTGCGGCGGTAGCCTTAGCTACTTCCATAGCCATCAGATTTTTTACTGACAGAGGCTGGGGTGGTGAAGCAGTTGCGGTTGGCGCGGCGACAGGTGTTATGACTTTTCTGATTCTGGTCTTTGGCGAGATCATTCCCAAGACTGTGGCAATTCGGAGGGCTGAACAGATTGCCGTTTTTATGTCACCCATAATTTGGTTTTTTAGATTTGTCTTTCAGCCGATTGCCTTTTGTATCGGTTTTATCAGTCGGCCCTTTATTTATATGTTTGGAGGCAAAGCCCCGGAAAAAGGGCCCTTTATTACAGCTGAGGAGATCCAGCTTATCCTGGCGGCAGGGGAGAAGGAAGGGATTATTGAGGAAGAGGAAAGAGAGATGATTAGTTCAATCTTTGAATTCGGGGAGACGGTTGTCAGGGAAGTCATGACTCCCCGTCCGGATATTAGCGCTTGCGAATCCAATAAATCGATCGATGAGATTAAGAAAGTAATTATTGGCAGCGGACATTCCCGGATCCCCATTTACGAGGGGAATCTGGATAATATAATCGGAATGATTTACGCGAAAGATTTATTGAAAGCTGGGGTTGGTGCGAATATCCGCGACATGCTCAGGCCCGCGGTCTTTATCCCGGAGGCGAAGAAGGTTCCTGAGCTCATGCATGAGATGCAGTCTGCCCGTTCCCATCTGGCAATTATTGTTGACGAGTACGGGCAGACTTCGGGATTAGTTACTCTGGAGGATCTGATCGAAGAGATCGTGGGAGAGATCCATGATGAATTCGAGCGCGAGGAAAAGATGAGTGAAAAAGTTGATGAGAACACTTTTATCGTGAATGGGAAAGTTACAATTAAAGATCTCAATGATAGTTTGAAATTGGGTCTTCCGGAGGCGGAAAAGGAATACGATACGATCGGTGGTTTTGTTTTTGCGGAATTGGGGAAAGCGCCCTCGGTGGGCAATGCGGTGCGCTACGAAAACCTTTTAATTAGTGTAGAGCGTATTCTTCGACGCAGGATCACCAGGGTAAAGATAACAAGGCTTCCGCAAAATATTGAAGAGGAATCTGTTGGAGGGTAGGTAAAATCAAATGAAAAAAAGAACCGGTTTTGATAATGATAAATATCTAAGAGAGCAGTCCGAGGCCATAATTGAAAGGGTCAAGAAGTTTGATAATAAGCTCTATCTTGAGTTTGGAGGCAAACTTATCTTTGATTATCACGCCGCGCGGGTCCTGCCCGGCTTTGATCCCAATATAAAGGTGCGGCTCTTGCAAAAGCTGAAGGATAAAGCAGAAATATTGCTTTGTATATATGCGGGCGATATTGAAAGAAGAAAGGTGAGAGCAGATTTTGGGATCACTTATGATGTGGCGGCGCTCAAGTTGATCGATGATCTAAGGGAATGGGACATTGATATTCGGGCGGTGGTGATCACCCGCTTTGCCAATCAGCCGGCAGCA
>JAZFXQ010000185.1:0-5767 GCA_036448795.1 Candidatus Margulisiibacteriota bacterium
CTGGATTCTTTCCAAAATAGTTCATAACCGTAGCCCATGCAGCAGCGCCACAGCCGTTGGAATTCTGGGGATAAATGTCTACATTAAGATCTACATTTCTAGGGTATATCTTAGGGCCGTCAGTTTGTCTCGGTCGTATAACCGGTCCGCTTTGGGAAGTTTCCGAAGTTTCCGATGAATTATCATTTATCGGTCGTATAACAGGTTTGCTTGAAGTTTCCAATACATTTTGAGTATTAATTGGCCATATGGTCGAATTTTGTTGTGCTACCTTCTTAAAGGAACTTAGAAATGAAAATCTAGAGGTACGGACCGGACTGATTCTATTTCGATAGGATCTGGTTGCAATTTGACAGGATTTAGACGCGGACATAGTGGGACGAGAACGAGGGCGCTTTGAAAACCTTGTGCGACGAGGGGGTCTTGAAAAACTTTTTGTATTATATCTGCTAAAAAAATTGGCCATGCTTGCTCCTCCTTCTAAGTAATGTAAAGTAGATTAAATACAATTCTATCCAATTCCGTTTGTGGTACATGTTTCATTGCCCTGGCTAACAATCCGTATAAATAAACATTTTGAACAATTTTACGTGCCGGAAGAAGGGATGGGGAATCAACTTCATCGAAATTTTCAGAATAACGGTATAAAGGTATTACATCCTTTGTCTTTAATTGAGATGGCATATCCTGTTCCATAACTGGCTCGGCCACAAGCTTGCCGCTAATAATCCCAGCATAAGCCATCCCCCACTTCTTGGAGGTTCCATTGCCGTTATTTGGTACTGAATAGACCAGATTAATCAAACTTTTCCCAATGCCCGATTTGCCGTAAAGCACAGTCAGCACTAAATCAGCATCCTCCGGGTCGTCAACTACTTTATATCCAACTCTTTTGATCCTATTTCTCAAACTGGCAGCTGTTCTGGATCTGGTTGCCCGGCTTAGTTCTGTGGTAGTAATACTATGAGGACCATCAACCGGGGCATGGAAGCTAGTTTTGACGCAAACCTTAATTGAAGAAGCTTTAATAAGATTGCTGGCTACATTAACAACGCCAATTTTTATGGGGCTTCCGAAGCTATCATTAGTATTTTTGATCCTTACTATGATTCCACGGTTTACTTGAGATGTTTCAGAAGGTGAATCTGTCTTAATTTGAGGGATCATCAATGCGTGCTCCTCCTTTAGTGGGAGTCTCAATAATATTATCGGATTGAGAAGCTAAAAACTTGCGTTAAAAAGGGGATTTTTGGCTTATTTTTAAAGTAGGCCTAGTCTTTTAAAGATGGTTTCGATGTTTCTTAAGTAGTATCCGAGATCAAAAACTTCGTTGATTTCTTTTTCAGAAAGTCGTTTTCTAGCCTCTTTGTCAGCCAGAATTAATTCTTTGAGGTGCTTTCCAGTGGATCTGGCTTTCATGGCTGCTGCCTGTACAATTTGATAAGCCTTTTCCCTGGTTAATCCCTTATCAATTAATGCTAAAAGAAGCCTTTGGGAAAAAGTCAAACCCTGTGATTTCTCAATATTTTGCTTCATCTTTTCTGGGTAAGTCACCAAATTATCAATAATATAGGTCATTTTTTGGAGCATGTAATCGATCAAAATGGTGCTGTCTGGTATTATTATCCGCTCGGTAGAGGAATGACTGATATCCCGTTCGTGCCAGAGAGCCACATTTTCCAAAGCAACCATCGAATTGGCCCGAACCACGCGCGCCAGACCGCAAATTCTTTCGCAGGTGATGGGATTCTTCTTATGCGGCATGGCGGAAGATCCCTTTTGTCCCTTTTTAAACGGTTCCTCCACCTCCCCTATTTCGGTTTTCTGCAGCCCCCGGATCTCCAGCGCGATCTTTTCTAAGGTCGCAGCCAGAATTGCCAGGGTGGTCATGAATTCCGCGTGACGATCGCGCTGCAGGACCTGGGTGGAGATCGAAGACGGGATGAGACCAAGTTTCTTGCAGGTAAACTCTTCGACTTTGGGGTCTAAATTTGAATAAGTTCCCACCACCCCGGAGATTTTTCCGACATTGATGGCTGCCCGGGCTTTAAACATGCGCTCTTTGTTTCTTTCCATTTCCTTCATCCACAGGGCGAATTTTAATCCGAAGGTCATGGGTTCCGCATGCACTCCGTGTGAGCGCCCCATCATAACCACATTTTTGTATTTCCCGGCCATTTTCTTCAGAATCTTGAGAAAATCATCTATATCTTTAATGATCACATCCGCCGTATCCCGCATGATGAGCGAAAGAGAGGTATCCACCACATCCGATGAAGTTAAGCCCATGTGAACAAAACGGCCGTCTGGACCGACATTCTCGGCAACACTCGAGAGAAATGCGATCACATCATGATCTACGGTCTTTTCGATTTCATTGATCCTTTTTATGGAGAAATTGGCTTTGCTTTTAATTTTCTTGAGCGAAGCCTGCGGGATTTTTCCCATCCTTGCCCAGGCTTCACAGGCCGCGATCTCAACCTCCAGCCAGGTATTAAACTTGTGCTCCTCTGACCAGATCTCTCGCATTTTTGGTAATGTATATCTATCAATCATGATTTCCTCCTTGCCCTGAGCGACCCCGAGCTCTGTCGAGGGGGAGTCGAAGGGCTACTTTATAGCCATGCTCTCGATCTCATCCAGGAGCGCATAGACCATCTCGTCTTCAGGAACTTTCCTCACAACCTCTCCTTCCCTAAAGATCAGCCCCACTCCCCTGCCCCCGGCCAAACCCACATCTGCATCCGCTGCTTCGCCAGGGCCGTTCACTTCGCAGCCCATGATAGCCACGGTTAGGGGTTGCTTGATGTGCCTGGTTTTTTCTTCGATATTTTTAGCAAGCTTAATCACATCTATATCCGCTCTTCCACAGGTCGGGCAGGAAATAACTGTGACCCCATGAAAAGTGAGCTCCAAGGCTTTGAGAATTTCATAACCCAACCTTACTTCCTCCAGAGGGTTATCCGTGAGAGAGACTCGAATTGTATCGCCAATTCCCTGTGAAAGTATTGCGCCAATCCCGGCTGCAGAACGAATCGTCCCTACTCCTACGATCCCGGCTTCAGTGATACCGACATGCAAGGGATAATTTATTTTTTTGGCTATCATCTGGTAGGCCTTGATGGTCATGGGAACGCTGGTGGCCTTAAGGGATACCACAATATCTGTAAAATCAAGATTCTCAAGAATCTTTACATTATTCAGGGCGCTTTTAACCAAACCCTCAGCTGTAACATGCCCCTGGTATCTCTTTCTGATCTTTTTCTCCAGAGAACCAGAATTCACTCCTACCCGGATCGGTATTTTATGCGCTTTTGCCGCGTCCACCACCGCCTTGATCTTTTCTTTGTCGCCAATATTTCCGGGATTTATTCTTAATTTATCCACTCCGGCCTCAGCAGCCATGAGGGCATAGGTGTGATTAAAATGAATATCAGCCACCAGGGGGATGTTGATCTGTTTTTTGATCTCCTTTAAGGCTTCTGCAGACTCTTTATCAGGCACGGCCGAACGGACGATCTGACATCCGGCCTTTTCTAGCTCATGGATCTGTTTGACCGTGGCGTCAATATCCGAGGTATTGGTCTTGGTCATGGACTGGACAGTTATGGGATTCCCTGCCCCGATCTTAAGGTTGCCGATTTTTATCTCTTTGGTCTTCTCTCGATGGATCATAAACTATCATTTCCAGTTAATCTCTTAAAAGCTTCCAGATATTTGTCACGGGTTTTGACTACCACCTCATCAGATAACCTTGGTGCAGGTGGTTCCTTATTCCATTTAATAGAAATCAGGTAATCCCTGACGAATTGCTTATCATAACTGGGTAGCTGACCACCAGGTTTATAGGTGTCTTTTGGCCAGAAACGCGAGGAATCCGGGGTCAAGATCTCGTCGATAAGGATAACTTTATTGTCCAGCTTTCCAAATTCAAATTTGGTGTCGGCAATGATTATCCCTTTTGTATCAGCATAATCTCGCGCGGTTTTGTAAACCTCCAGGGTCTTTTCTTTTAAAATGTTACCGATTTCATCCCCCACCCGATCTTTCATCTCCTTTTCTGAAATATTAATATCATGACCGGAAGCTGCTTTGGTTGCTGGAGTAAATATCGTCTCCGGCAGTTTGTCTGACTCTTTAAGGCCGGATAGCAATTTTATCCCGCAAACCGAACTGGACTCTTTGTATTCTTTCCAGGCAGAGCCGGAAAGATAACCGCGTGCCACACATTCAATCTCGATCATCTCGGTCTTTTTGACCAGCATGGAGCGTTTATTCAGTACCTTCTTTACTTCTTCATTTATTTTTATCTCGGAAGGGAACTTGTTAACATCGGCGGAGATCATGTGATTTTCGATAATGGGCTCGGTAAAATCAAACCAGAAGGCGGAGATCTGGGTCAAGATCTTTCCCTTATCCGGGATCCCATTGGGCATGACCGAATCGAAAGCAGAGATCCGGTCAGAGGCAACCAGTAGAAGCCTATCGCCAAGGTCAAAGACATTCCTGACCTTACCCTTTTTAAATAATTTTAGACCGGGCAGTTCGATATTAAGTAAGACTTGGTCCATCTAACCCACCTCCGAACCATCGATTATATCACTTTCCTGAATAATGTTAAATAAAGAAATTTGGGCAGCGCCAGCTGTCTTTTCCAGCGCTGTGGCTCGGTAATCAGCCGATAAAGCCACTCGATATATAAATTCTGTATCCATTTTGGGGCTCTTTTCTTCCTTCCGGAAATAACATCCAGGCTTCCTCCGATACCCATAGAGAGCGCTACGTTCAAATCCTTGAGGTGCTTGCTTAACCATTTTTCCTGCCGCCCCGCACCCAAGCCTGCAAATAAAATGTCCGTCTTGGTATCCTTGATCGCCTGGATAGCCTCGATATCCTTATCAAAATACCCATGATGTGTTCCAACTATATTTATTCCGGGATAGTCTTTGACCAAAACTCCAGCGGCTTCCTCAGCCACCCCTGGTTCACCGCCTAAGAGGTAAATTTTGTATCCCTTCCTGCCGCTTAATTCGATGATCTTCAGCATGAGGTCAATCCCGGTAACCCTTTCCCTCAGTGGATTTCCGATCATCTTTGAAACTACCACCATACTGATGCCGTCCGGAACCCGCACTGAAGCCGAATTAATAATCTCTTTGAGCTCTTTGTCGCTTTGGGAGGCTACAATCATTTCCGGATTGGGGGTAACAATCAAATGGGGGCCAGAAGCGTTTACATGCTTTTCTACTTCGGCCGCAGCTTCATCCAAGGTTAGATTATCAACTTCGATCCCGGCAAAATCAACTGTCATCACTTCTTTGTCTTCTGCAATTTCCGCCCTGGCTTTAAATGATCGAAAAATATATCAAAATTCAGGAGGGCTTGATCATAGGCCCCTTTGCGCTTGGCCTCCAGGTTAATTCTTACCTTTTCCTTATCTGCCAATATTTTTTCCAGAACTGTTCTCAGCTTTTGAGACACTAAACCTTCATTAACATTCAAACAGGGCTGATCGATCTTTTTCATGAAGGCCCTGATCTTGGGGTCATAGGATATGCCGAGCATGGGAACCTGGCTCATGGCGGAAAAAATCAAGGAATGCAGCCGCATCCCGATCAAGAGATCAAATTGAGAAACAAGAGAAAGCATCTCCTGCGGGCGACACATTCTAAAGATCACGCTGGATTTTTCCTGCATATAATTGATGACCCGCGAAGTTTCATGCATATCCTGTGGACACTGAAAGAGGACAAACACCGGAGCATAT